>JAGXAV010000001.1 GCA_018971455.1 Rhodospirillales bacterium | reverse complement strand
CCGGCCTTCGTGCCTGCCGGGTCGAGTGCCGCGGCATTGGGCCGCGACGAGGTCGGGGCTGGTGCCGCTGGCCCACCGGTGACGGGCGTGGCCGCAACCGTCGGTGCCGGGACGGTCAGCGTCAGCGCGGCAAGCGCGCCGGTTGGCAGGTCCGGCGCCTGAGCGGATATCGCCGTCGTGCCGGGTGTCTCCTTGCGCGCCGCTGTCTTGGCTGGCGTTGTCTTGTGTCCCGGGACACCAGTCTTACTGGCGGCCGGCGCCGGCGGCGCTGTCGGTGGAGCGCTCGTCGCGACAATGGCTGGCGGGGTGGTGGCGAGGGCAGGCGACGACGCTGCTTGTGGGCTGCGCATCGAGTGCATCAACGCGGTCAGGAAATCAGCGGCGCCGGTGGCATGAGGGGCATTGCCAGCTGTTGTCGTGCCTGGTTGCCCGCCGACAGGTCCGGCGGCTGGCGCAAGACCCGATTCCTGCGGTGGGGACGACAGTGAAGGGACCGCGCCACGCTGCGCCGGAGGCGGTCCGCCCGTCACAGCCTGTGTCGCGCTCATCGCAGACAACTCATCATGAGATCCCGGTCATTCCGCCACAGATGCTCCATGCCAGCGGATGGGGATCAGCAACTATCGTGCCGTGCGGCGCGGAGTGCCGGGTGCCCGGGATTTTGACCTTGAGCCAGACGCGACCGCGCCGTGCGGCATGGTTTGCCCGGTCGATTTTGCCGGATGACGGCGTATGCCGCGTTGGAAGGGGTGGCAAATTCGTTGGATTGAGCGGCCGCGATCGCTGGCACGCAACCTGCTTTGAGCCCCGCGAGGTTCATCATCGGGGCGGTGGGTGACCGCGTTGCGTCCCGTCGAGACAGGAGAGCGCGATGTCCATTGCCGGGGCCATGAACACCGCCATCAGCGGGCTGAATGCGCAGTCGATCTCATTCGGCAACATCAGCGACAACATCGCCAACAGTCAGACAGTCGGGTTCAAGGGAACCGACACGTCATTCGCCGATTATCTGACGACCAGCACCGCCACCGTCAACGACCCCGGCGCCGTCGTTGCCTCGCCAGCCTACACCAACAACGTGCAGGGCACGGTGGCGCAAAGCAACGACCCGTTGGGTCTGGCCATCGCCGGGCAGGGGTTCTTCCCGGTCAGTCATCCGGTTGGCAGCACCGCCGGCCAGGTGGCTTTCTCCCCGACGCCGTACTATTCGCGCGCCGGCGACTTCCAGATGGACAAAAGCGGTTACCTGGTCAACAGCGCTGGCGAATACCTGAATGGCTGGAGTGTCAATCCGGCCACCGGCGTGGTGGACCGCAATGCGGTCGCACCGATTCAGGTCAGTCAGAGCGTGTTCAATCCCGTCGCGACCAGCCAACTTACCTTGGCTGCCAATCTGCCGGCGACCCCAACGGTGGGCACGCCCGTCTCCTCGCAGATCAGCGTCTACGACAGTCTTGGAACCGCGCATGTGATGACGCTCAACTGGTCGCAGGTCAGCGGGTCGGCGAATAGCTGGACGGTGCAGATTGTCTCCCCGGACGACAAGAATGCGACGCCGACCGCCGCGGTGACCGACGCCAGCGGCAACCGCGTGCTCGGCACGGCGCAGGTGGCTTTCGGGCCCGATGGCACCATCCAGTCGCTGAGCAACCCGGTGTCGGATTACGGCACGGTGAGCGGGTTGGCATCCGGCCCGGCAGGGACGCCGGCGACGCTCACTTTCTCCACCCAGTTCACCGCCGGCACCAACCAGTCGATCAATCTCAGTCTCGGCAATTTCGGTCAGTCCAACGGTGTGACGCAATTCGCCGGTTCAACCTACAGTCTGCGTGGCATCACCCAGAACGGCGTGCCTCCGGGCAGTTTCAGCAGCGTCAGTACCAAGTCCACGGGCGATATTTCGGTCAATTACGACAATGGCCAGTCGCGCGTGATCGCCCGCGTTCCCATTGTCACCTTCAACAATCCTGATGCCTTGCAGCGCCAGGATGGCCAGTCCTTCACCGCGACGGTCGATTCCGGCACGCCATTGACCGGCGATGCCGGAACCAACGGTGCCGGCAACATCGTCACCGGCTCGGTCGAACAATCCAACGTCGACATCGCCAGCGAGTTCAGCAAGCTGATTGTGGCGCAGAATGCCTACTCGGCCAACGCCAAGCTGATCACCACGGCCGACCAGTTGTTGCAGGCAACCATCGACATGAAGCGCTGAGGCGGGGCGGTGGGTGCATGGCGATGAGGCAGCATGTTAAATGAGCCTGTTCGGCGCCTTTTCCATCGCCAATGGCGGCCTCGGCAATATCAGCCGACAGCTCGCCGTGGTGTCACAGAATGTCTCCAACGCGACCACGCCGGATTATGCGCGCGAAATCGCCACACAGACCAGCGTGACGGCTGGCGGGCAGGGCCTCGGGGTTGCCACTGGCGCGGTGGGCCGGGTCGTCGATCCGCAAATGCAGGCGCTCCTGACGACCCAGAATGGTGTGGTGACTGGCCTGACCACCAGGCAGGCGGCGCTCCAGCAGATCGACGGCGTGCAGGCCGCGCCTGGCAGCGGCGGCGATCTCGCGAGTCTTCTGGGAAAAATGCAGGCGGCCTTCTCGACCCTCGGCAACGATCCTTCGAACCAGACGCAGCAACAAGCGGTGGTGGCGGCCGCGCAACGCCTGGCGGCGCAGATCAATGGACTTTCCTCCTCAATACAGACGGCGCGCCAGAGCGCACAGGACGGCATCGTCAGTGGTGTACAGACCGTGAATGCCACGCTCGCGCAGATTGGCGGGCTGAGCGACCAGATCATCCGCCTTCAAGCCGCGGGCCAAAGCACCGCCGATTTGCAAAACCAGCGCGACGCGGCGTTGCACACGCTGTCGCAATACGTTGATGTGCGCATGATCGCCCAACCCAACGGCGATGCCACGCTGATCACTCCCTCCGGCCTCACGCTGCCGACGCATGGCACACAGCCGCCGCTCGCAGCGCAGGCGGCCGCCATGGGCCCGAGCCTCTCCTATCCGGGAGGGGGCGTACCGGAAGTGACCCTGAACGGGGTTGACGTTACCAATCAGCTTTCCGCCGGCCAGAATGGCGGTGGAAGCATCGGGGCCAACATCACCCTGCGCGACCAGACCTTGCCGACCTATCAGGCCGAGCTTGATGAATTCGCCTCGACAATCTCCAACAGAGTTGCCGCGCAGGGATTGACGCTGTTCACCGACGCGAGCGGCGCCATCCCGACTTCGACCGGTGTGCCAACTCAGTCGGGCTATCTTGGCTATGCGGGAACCATCCAGGTCAACCCCGCGGTGCAGGCCAACCCCACCTTGGTGCGCGATGGCACTGCCTCCGTGGCCGGAAGCGCCACGGGAGCGAGCGCCTTCACCCCCAATTCGGCCAGCGGCCCCGCCGGGTTCAACATCCTGATCATCCGTGTGCTGACCTACGCCCTGGGCAGCCAGGCCCAGGCCGGCGTGCCGCAGCCGGCCCCCGCGGTGACCGGTCTTGGTGTCGCCGGCACTTTGGCCGCACCGTTTCTGGCACCGACTGATCTGGCTTCCTTTGCCGGATTGATCGTCGGCAGCCAGGCCCAGGACAGCGCCGCGGCAACGACCCAGCTCTCCATGGCACACGGTGTGCAGAGCAGCCTGCAGTCAAAGGTTTCGGCGGCCAGCGGAGTCAGCATGGACACCGAGATGTCGAGCATGATTCAGCTTCAGAATGCCTATGGCGCCAATGCCAAGGTGATTTCCGTGGTTCAGGCGTTATGGACCCAATTGCTGCAAATGGTGCCATAGGAGGTGTTATGTCCGGTGTTGTCACTCAGGCGCCTGGTTACACCAACTCTCCGGTTGGCCGCCTCGGGCAGCTGATCACCGATAGCAGCCAGATCCGAAAACAGCTGGACACGCTGACGGCACAAATCGGCAGCGGCAAGATTACCACCACCTACGCGGGGCTGGGCGCCACGGCGTCAACCTCCATCAACCTCAATCCGCTCATTTTGCAGCAGCAGACATGGTCCGCAAATGTCGATGCGGTGAGCGGCCAAATGCAGGTGGCGCAGACGGCGCTGTCGCAGATCTCGCAGATCGCCAGCAATTTCTTTGCCCAGACGAACAACCTCAATGGGCTTGACCCAGCGACCATTGACAGCGTGGCCGCGTCAGCGCGCGATGCGCTCACACAGGTGGCCGGCCTGCTCAACAGCCAGGACGGGGCGATTTACGTATTTGGTGGTCAGGACAGCCTCAATCCACCAGTCCCAAATGCGGATCATATCCTCAGCTCCGGCTTCTCGGCACAAATCGCCAGTGCCGTGGCCGGACTGTCCGGGGCAGGGGCGACCGCGACGATTGCGGCCACGCTCGCCATTGGCGGGTCGAATGCGCCCACGACGTCACCATTTTCGGCCAATATGTCGCAGGGAAGCGCGGCGCTCGCCGGCTTGCGCAGCATGGTCCAGGTCGGACCCGGGCAGTTCGTTCCAAGTGGCCTCCTCGCCAGCGGCAATGGTGACATCACCTCGAGCGGCACATCGACCACAGGCTCCTACACCCGCGACATTATGCGCGCACTGGCCACCATTGGCGCCATGACCAGCAGCCAGGCCAATGTCACTGGCTTCTCGCAGCTGGTTGCCGATACGCATACCAGCCTCGGAGACGCAATCACCGCCCTCAATGGTGATGCCGGCGTGATGGGAAACCGCCAGACTTCGTTGCAGACCACGAAAACCGGATTGTCGAACACGACCACCGCGTTGCAGTCCCAAGTCTCGGGGGCTGAGGATGTCGATATGGCGGCCACCCTGTCGAAACTCACGCAAGTGCAGACGCAGTTGCAGGCATCCTACCAGCTCATTGCCGGCACGCAGTCCCTGTCGCTGACCAAGTTCCTGCCGGTTGGTGCCTGATCCGCGCCGAAAAGCCTGGCATGTTCACCACCGGTTAATCCCTCCTCGCCAATATGGCGTTCTCCCCGCAAAAACGGCGGGACATGCATAGCAGTCTGGACAAGTAGGAAAACCATCCATGTCCCTTAATTCCGTTAACACGAACATGAGCGCGGCAATTGCGCTCCAATCCCTGAACATGACGAGTGCGGCGCTGCAAGCCACGCAGAAGCAGATCTCCACCGGCTACCGCGTGGCGGATGCCACCGATGATGGTGCTGCCTACGCGGTGGCGCAGCGTGTCCGATCGGATGTGGGCGCGCTGACGAGCGCGAACCAGCAGCTCGGCAACGTGCAGGGGCTGTTGTCAACGACCATCTCGGGCCTGAACAATGTCTCGACGGAAATGAACACGGCGCGCGACGTGCTGGTCAAATTGGCCGACAGCACAGTGCAGGGCACAACGCGGAGCCAATACATTCAGCAGTATCAGTCGGATGTCGCCAACATCAAGACGTTTTTTGAAGACTCAAAATACAATGGAAAAACGCTGATCGGCAATATCGGTGGAGCGACTGGCTTCGGCGCCGTGAACGTGATCCGCAACGAGGTGGGTGCCACCTACCACATCGGCACCATGAGCGGGTCGGCTTTCATGGCATCGATCAACTTCACATCCACTCAGCTCAATGGGGCCGGAACGGTGGCCGGCCTGATAGGCACTGCTGCCAGCGCCACGTTCATGAACAAGCTGAATGCGGTCGGCACCAACCTCAATACCTATGGTGCGGCCACGAATTACGTCAACAATCAGGTGACGTTCAATAGCAACAAGATCGATGCGCTGAACAACGGGTTGGGCGCGCTGATCGATGCCAATCTGGCGCAGGAATCCGCGACGTTGCAATCCCTCCAGATCCGTCAGCAGCTTGGCACCCAGGCGCTGTCGATTGCGAACCAGGCTCCGCAGAGCCTGTTGAGCCTGTTCAAGTAGGCGTAACAGCCTGATCCCGCCCGGCCGGGGCTAATAGGCATGGTCGGGCGGGATTGCTTCCCTCAAGACAGGATCGCAGGCGAGCACGATGTCGACGTTGGTTCTTGAACTTCGCCAAGGCGAGGTGATGATCGTGAACGGGGCACCGATCCGCTTCCGAAGCAAGACGCGCATCGAACTGACCGCACGGGCCCGCTTTTTGTTCGGCAAGCAGATCATGGCGCCGGAGGAGGCGGACAGCCCGGCCCGGCGCATCTATTTCGCGCTGCAGACAGCCTATATCGGGGAGCCGGAAGAGCGGGTCGACGGAATCGTCGCGGCTCGAGAGTTGATTCTGGCGTTTCAGGCCGCCACGACATCCCAACTGGCCCGCGAAATTCTGGATCGGGTCGTTGCGGCGGCCGAGCGTGATGATTGCTACCAGGCACTTAAATTGACGCGCCGGATCATTCGTCACGAGGATTCCGTTCTTGGGCGCCTTGATTCGCCGGCGGCGATCTCGCTGGTTCCAGGGCGCCCGCGCCACTCCCCTTCCGGTTTGGTGATGAGCGACACCCGAGGAGCCGGATAGCCGGGCCGCCCAACAGGAAGAAACTGCCATGCCCAATTTTATGGCCGCAACTCTTGCCTATTCCGCCTCAAGCGCCAATCGCAGTCTGCGCGAGCAGGAGGCGGATGTCTTTCTGCTGGCCAACGCCGCGTTGCGCAGCGCATCTGATCCAAGCTCGGTTGAGCGGGTCCGCGCTGTCGCTGACAATGCGAGGTTGTGGAACACGGTGATCGACCTCCTGCGCGATCCGGGCAACAACATGGACCAAAAACTCCGGGCATCGATTATTTCGGTCGGTATGGCGGTCCAGAGAGAGACGCAATCGGCGGCGCCGAATGTCGAGTTTCTTCTCGAGATAAATGAGAACATCGCCGCGGGGCTCGCGGGTCGGCCTTAAGTAAAGAACGGCGAGGCGCAGGCCTGCCGGAACATGAGACTCGGAGGGAGCAAGAAATGCTCGCGAATGTTGCGGAAACTCCGACAGCCCATGCAGATCCAGATGTGGTCGCCGGCCATGTGCGGTCGCTGATCGATCAAGGGCGCTTGGCCGCCGCGCGGCCACTTCTGGCTGCGTTGCCGCATCTTGGTTGCGCGCGTGACTCCTGCATTGAGTTGGAGGCCCGCTTTCTGGTGCGCGAGGGGCGTGCTGCCGAGGCCGTGCTCGTGCTTGATGATGGGATTGCTGCCTATCCGGATGGCGCGGCTCTGCACCTCTGCCGCGGCGATGCCCGTGCCCAGGGCGGAGATATGGCAGGCGCCGCACGGGACGCGGCGGACGCAGTCATTCTCGATCCGGGCAACGTCAAGGCCAAGGCGATGCTCGGGGCCGTGTTGATTGAGCTGGATCGCCCGGCGGAGGCGCGCATTTGCCTCGCAGCAGCCGTTGCGCAGAATCCAGGGGTGGCGGCATACGGTCTGGCGCTTGCTCAGGCCGAGGAGCGGATCGGCGACGTGAGGGCCGCCGCGGATGTGTTGCATGCTGCTATCGCCGTCAACCCCTATGACTCGCGGCTTCAGATTGCGCTCATCACGCTTCAGATGCGGCAGCAGGATTTTGCTCGGGCGGCCGAGCTGGCGGTGCGGGCGATACGAGGCGGTGGTGCGGACGCATGTGTGTTCGGACTGCATGGGCATGCGCTTTCGATTCTCGGACGTCACGCGGACGCCGGACGGTCGTACGCTGAAGCTCTCAAATTGGCGCCAGAGGACCGCTACGTGCGGCATCTCGTGCAAGCGGCGGGGTTGCTTCCGGCGACCGAAGCGGCGCCGCCGGAGTATGTCGAGACGGTCTTTGATGGCATTGCCGAGGGATTCAACGCGCATCTCGTCGAGCTCGGCTATCGCATTCCGGGGTTGCTGCGTACGGCGCTGCTGCGGCACGTGCCGGACGATGATCGATCGATCGGGCCAACCCTCGATCTGGGCTGTGGCACAGGAATGGCTGCGGTGGCGCTGTCCGACCGACGGTTTGAGGAATTGGTGGGGGTGGACCTGTCGGAGCGAATGCTCTGTCAGGCAGCGGCGACCGGCCTCTATCATCGGTTGGTCAAGGGTGAGCTGCGAGAGGCGCTGACCGAGCGCTCGGCGTATTGGACGTTCGTCATCGCCGCCGACGTGCTGTGCTATTTTGGCTCACTTGAAGAGATATTCGCGTCAGCCCACACGGCGTTGCGCGAGGGCGGCATGTTCATTTTTTCGGTTGAGGAGTGGGAGGCCGGCCAAAACGGGGACAAATGGTCTCTGAGCCGCCTCGCCCGGTACCAACATAAATTGCCCTACGTCTCTCGTGCGGCGGAAGCGGCCGGATTTTCCATTGCCACCCTCCAGCCGGACATTTTGCGCAATGAAGACGGGCAGCCTGTGCGCGGCGCCATTGTCGCATTGCGACGGAGTTAGCGAGGTGGTGGCCGCGGTCGGAGAGATGGTGCGCGCGGATCATCCGGTTCACGACGCCCGGGAGTTGTTGGCCAAAGGGTATTTTGCCGAGGCACGTGATGTCCTGCGCGAACAACTTGCGGCGGGAACGACGACGAGGGAGACGATGGTCAACCTGGCCATAGCAGAGGACCGGCTGGGCAATTTGTCCGCGTCGCGCGCGCTGCTGACCCAGCTTTCCGACAATGAGCCGGATTGGGACGAGCCTTTCCTCCGTTTGGCCGAAAGCTGGCGTGGTGCCGGGGAGCCTGCCGAGGCCGAGGCGTATTTCGAGGCGGCCCTGCAACGCAATCCCGCCCGCGAGGAAGCGATGGTGGCGCTCGGCGCACTGCTCGTGCAACGCGGGGCGTTCGCCCGGGCGCAAATGCTGATGTTGCGGTGTTGCTGCTGGGCGCCACACAATGCGGAGGCGTGGGACCTGCTTGGCATCACGTTGCAGGCCAGCCGGGACGACATGTCCGCCGCGGCGGCATTTGCCGAAGCCGTGCGCCTTGCTCCAGAACGCATTGCGATCGTGCTGCGTCTCGGTGACGCCGCGATGGCTGCCGGCAAAGGGCTGGAAGAGCTCGCGCGCCTGGAGCAACGCGGTCTGGAAGACCCGCTTGACGTGATCGCCCTGACCGCGCGTGGGCATCTTCTTGGCCGACTTGGCCGTTATCACGAGGCGGCCGATATTCTTGAAGCCGCAACCTGCCTGGCTCCGAAGCTTCCGGAAGCGGCGGCGGGGCTTGCACATGCGATGGTGAAGGGCACCCGCACTCGCGAAACCTTGCTCGCACTCGACCGGGCCATAGCTCTGGCGCCGGATGATCTGACTCTGCGCAACAACAAGGCGGCCTTCCTGGTTCGTGTGCATCGCCATCGGCAGGCGCGCGAGGAGCTCGAGGCGCTGATCGATCAGCATGGAGAGCAGTCGGGGTTTCTCTGCAACTTGACCAATGCCCTCGTCTCGCTCGGGCTTCAGGAAAAGGGCGTTGCAACCGCACGGCGGGCAACCGAGCTGTGGCCGACGGAGAGCCTGTCATGGCGCACGCTCAGCAATGCCATGCCCTATAGCGATGAGGTAAGCGCCGCGGAGTTGTTGCGCGTCAACATGATGGCAGGCGCTGCACTGCCTCGCGATGCCGCGCCGGCATTTTCCAATGCCAGGAATGCCGAACGCCGCTTGCGTATTGGCCTTTTGTCCAACAATTTGCGCACCCACCCGGTTGGGTGGCTGACCATAGCCGGATTCGAGGCACTGGATCCCGCGCACCATGACATTGTGTGCATTTCGCGCAACGTCGCCGACGACGCGATCCAGCGTCGCTTCCGTGCGGTGGCGAGTGACTGGGTCTGCCTCGGCGGCGGCGAAGGCGCCCCCGGCCCGGTCGACGATATTCGGCGGCGCCAGCTGGACATCGTCATCGATCTCGGCGGTTTTGGCGATCAGGGGTTGATGACCTTGTGTGCGAGCCGGTTGGCGCCGGTGCAGATCAAATGGGTCGGGTCGCAAAGCCATTCCACCGGACTTGCCGAAATGGACTGGTTCATCACCGACCGGTGGGAGACGCCGCCCAGCCTTGCCCGGCGTTACTCGGAGCGTCTGCTCGTGATGCCAGATGGCTACGTCTGCTATAGCCCACCCGCCTATGCACCAGAGGTTGCAGCGCTTCCGGCTCTGTCGCGCGGCCATGTCACCTTCGGGTGCTTCAACAATCTGGCAAAAATCACCACCACCGTGATCGCCACCTGGGCCACGATCCTGCGGCGGGTAGAGGGGGCACGTCTCGTTCTCAAATGCCATCAGCTTGCCGATGCGCAAACTTGTGAGCGGCTGATCCGCGAATTCGCGCGCCATGGCGTATCCGCGGACAGAATCGAGATGCGAGGCGCCTCACCGCACCGCGAGTTGCTGGCGCAGTTTGGTGACATCGACATTGTGCTCGACCCATTCCCCTATGGCGGTGGGCTGACGACATGCGAGGCGCTCTGGATGGGCGTGCCGACGGTTACCTTTCCTGGTGAAACCTTTGCGTCCCGCCACTCGTTCAGCCATCTGAGCAATGTCGGCCTGGCTGACTGGATTGCGAGGGACCGCGAGTCATACTGCGAACTTGCCTGCCACCATGCGGCCGATGTGAGGAAGCTCGCCGAGTTGCGGGCCGTCATGCGGGCCCGCGTTGAGGCGAGTCCGCTTTGCGATGCGCCCCGTTTCGGCCGCAATCTTGGCGCGGCATTGCGGCACGCCTGGAGCGATTGGTGTGCGCGAGGGGCGGCATGATGGTGGGTGGCGATGCGGCGCCGATCGTTGATGTGAACCTCCTGGTCCACAACAGCGTCTCCACGGTGGGTGCCGCGATCGAGAGCGTGCTGGCTCAGACCTGGCCTGCGATCCGGCTAACACTGATCGACAATGCCTCGACGGACGGCACCTTCGCGATTCTGCAACGGTACGCCGACGCGCCCGGCGTGTCGCTGCGGCGCAACCGGGTCGATACTGGCGGCATGGTGAACTGCCAGCGGGCATTCTGGCACGGCGACGCGGATTACGTGATGCCCAAGACCGGCGACGACATCATCGCACCCGATTTTATCGAACGTGTTATGGACGTGATGTTGCGCCACGCCGATTGCGCTATGTGCCACGCTGGCGGCCTGATCTTCACCACCTCGGGAGGAGTGAGCGCGGTCTATCCACCCGCTCATAATCTGGCTGCAACCGACGGCGATCCGCTTGCCCGCGCGCGGCATGTGATGAGCCGGTACACCAGCGCACCGAGCTTCTGGGGCATCTATCGGCGTCAGGCCATCGATGCCCTCTCTCCATTTGCCTATGGCGCAGGGTGGGACCACGCGGTTCTCGCCGAGCTGGCGCTGTACGGTGAAATTCGTCATTTGCCCGAGCCGCTCTACTGGCGTCGCGACGGCGGCCGGCCGGTAGACGTTCTGGCCCGCGCCAGCAGCGGCTTTGCCCAGCGTGGCCTTGGGCTCGATGACTGGCTGGCCGATCTACGTTGGCACACGCCGCTGATTACCACGGCCTATGGCCACGTCGAGCGTTTCGCCCTGGCGCGGCTTCCACCGGTCTCGCGACTCCAGCTGATGGCCGACGCGGTGGAGATTTTTCGCGCCCGCTGGCTGCCGCTGCTGCGCCAGGAAGCGGCCGCCTTCGCGGCCCGACTGCCGCTGCTGCTGGCCGCGTGCCAGCGCAGCGACGATATCGCGATCCAGTGGCGCGCCCGTCAGATCACAGACGCCATTGCGGTGGTGACGACCATCTGTCCGGAGATGGATTTCGCGCGCGCTCGCTCGGTGCTCGCCGGGCAGGTCAGCGAGCAGGCAGGCCGGGCTTGCGTCGCGGCCCTCAGTGCGTGAGGGGGGCGGGCTTGGGCGCCGGCTGTTTCATCATCGCGCCCGTCATCGGGATGAAATAGACGCCGACATCCTTGCGTGAATGCACCTTGCCGTCGCTATCCTTGGTGTAGATGTACAGGAACTGGCCGCGCTTGAAGGGTTGGCCGATGGGGATCACCATCCGCCCACCGGGCTTCAGCTGCTTGAACAGATCCGGCGGCGCGTATTGCGCGGCACAGGTGACGATGATGATGTCGAACCCGCCCTGGACCTCGGGCCAGCCATAATATCCGTCGCCCACGCGGGTCTCGACATTGTCGTAGCCGAGCGGGGCAAAAATCTTCCCCACGGCCTTGCCCAGCGGCTCAATGATTTCGATCGAATAGGCGCGCTTGACGATGCGTGACAACAGGGCGCTCTGGAACCCGCTGCCCGTGCCGATCTCGAGCGTGACGTGCTCGGGCTTGGGCTCGCATTTCTGCGTCATGTAGGCCTGCCCCAGATAGTCGGACAGCGCCGAGCCGAAGCCCAATGCCCAGGGCTTCGGGTTGGCTTCGTAGGCATCGCCGGGGGTGGCGCGGTGGCTGTCATAGAGGTAGTGAAAATATTCCCGCGGGACGGCCTCGAAGGCCGCCATCACCGCCGGATCGGCGCTGCCGAGCCGCTCCTTGAGATAGCGCTCGATGCGCTGCATCGCGGCCGGCTTGCGGCTCTGGATGGCGTCGAACTGCGCCTGGGTGAGCGAGACCGGGCGCCCCGATTTCACCATCGCCGCCATATAGGCGTCGCGCGTCCACCCAGCGGCTCTGGCGGGGGTGGCGGCCGGAACGGCCAGCAGCGCTGGCGCCGTGGCGAGAAGGTGGCGGCGGGTCAGGGAAATGGTCACAGCGAGGCCCTTCGCGAGCGGGGAAAAGTGATCACGGCGGTCACATACAGCACCAGCGCCGCCAGCAGAACCCTGTCATAGCCAAGTTCGAGCACCATCAGGTTGGCCAGCGGCGTTGCCACCACGGAAAAGGCGCCGTTCAGTCCCCAGGCCCAGGGCAGGAAGCGGCCGCTGCCCACCTCACCCAGCCCGAGCGGGAAGGGCAGGCCAAGGGCGAGCGACAACGGCGCCACCATCAGCAGCACCAGCGCCGCGCGCGCCAGGAACGGCCAGGCCAGCGTCGCCAGCATGAAGGGCTGCAAGCCGAGCGCCAGAACCACCCCCCACAGCACGATCAGGCCCACCGCCAGACGGACGCCGCGCCGCGGGCGCGCGACAAAGCGGGCGCTCAGCATGCTGCCGATACCAGAGAAGATCAGCATGCCGGTCAGGACCAGGGCGAATCCGCTGGTCCGGTCGTCGAGGTAGAAGCTGGCGCGGTCGATGAGGAAGATTTCCAGGAACAGGAAGCCGAGTCCGAGGGCGGAGAAATAGATCACCGCTCGCGGTGTCCCGCCGGTTCGCAACGCTTTTCCGGCGACCAGCGGCACGGCGAGCACCAGGAGAGCGATGGCGATCGCCTGGGCAAGCACGGCCAGATTGACCAGCGCGCCGATCTCGGCCTGCGGCAGGATTTCCACGCGCCGCAGAATGGTGCCGAGATGCTCCAGGCGCAGCACGGAATAGAAGGACGGGCGGTCATAGGTGATCGGCGCCAGGTTGAAGGCCCGTGCCGAACTGGTGGCCTGGCCGAGCAGGGTCTGCAAAGCCTCGTCGGCGATGGCGTCGTGCAGCCCGTCGCCGGAGACCACCGCACCTTGCGAGAAGGAGACCGCTGGCAGGTCGTTGAACACATCCTTGCGCGAGGCCGCGACATCAATGCCCGGGAAGTAGCTGATATCGAAGGATCGCGCGTTGCAGAAGCTGTGTGCGGCCGCCACCCGGGCCGGGGTGAAGGCGGCGTTCGAGAGCAGGATCCGCACCGTCCAGGCCGAGCGGTAGGCGAGCACATGCTCGGCGGGATGGGCGATCCCGGCCAGGCGCATGGCGCGGCGGGCGGTGGCCAGCATGCGGATGGCGTAGGAGGGAAATTCGCGGATGGAGACGGGAATGGAGACGATGCCGCCTGGCGTCAGCGCGCGCAGATAGGCTGCCACGGCCTCCGCGGCGAAGGCGCTGGTGTTGGCCTCCGCACTGTCCAGAAAGCCGCCCGAGATGTCGATCAGGTCGTATGGGCCGCGCGTCCGCGCCGCCGCGATCGGGCTTTCGGCCAGGATGTGCAGCCCCGCCATTCCCGCAAGACCCGGTGACGGCCCCAAGCCGCGACGCAAGGCACGGCGCAGCATCGGCTCCGGTTCCACCACGTCGATGCCGGCGGCGCCGAGGGCCGCCGTCGCGGCGACCCGAAAGCCCCCGCCGCCGCCGGCGAGCAGCACGTGCGGATGGGCGAGCAGGGCATAGGGTAGGGCGGAAAGGGTCGCGCTGGCATAGCGGACGTCAATCGGCCCCGGCCGCGGCAACGAGGCCAGGCGGTTGCCGTCGCGGTACAGGCCGAAGGAGGTTGGCGGGCCGGGCAGGCCGAGCATGCCCGCATCGTTGGACACGTCGGTGTCCACCCGCTCGGTGAAGTCGTCGAGCATCATATAGAGCCCGCGCGGGGAGAAATTCCGCGCCAGAACATGGCTGTCCGGCACATGCAAAGGGGCGTATATTGCTTTGAAATCGTTGAATTGCGCTTGATTGTCGGCCAGCAGAAGCGCCTCGCCGGCCAGCAAGGCGGCGGCGGTGGCGAGCAGCATGGCGCCGCGCCGCCGCCGACTCGTCCAGCCGGAGGTGAAGGGCGTGGCGAGCGCCAGCGGCACCAGCAGGCAGGGCACGAGCGCGAAAGGGTGCACCAGCGCCATCAGCCCCAACACCAGCAGCGCGCCGGCGCCGGCGCCTGTCAGATCAAACCCGTAGACCCGGCCGAGCTGGTGATCATTGAGTACGAAGCTCAGCCCGACATACAGGCCGGCGAGGAAGAAGAATGGCAGAAGACAGAGGTAATATGCTGCGATATTATAGAGTTGAGGGACGAAAGTTGCCGCATTCTGGAGCTGCAGCGGATTGAACGGATTGGTGGTGACGAAGTGGTAGCCGATGGCCGCCGCCAGTATCAGCAGCACCGGCAGCCCGCCCAGAAGGGCAGTGCCGTGCCGCGCGAACCGATCCCGCCCGAGCGCCATGACGACCCCGGAGAGGGCGAAGCCGGCCAGCACGATCGAAATCACCCAGTAGCCATACTCCGACCATTTCGCGACTGCGAAATAGCGGGTCAGCGCGATTTCGTAGCCGATGCTGGCCAGCGATATCAGAAAGAGCGGCGCCATCACCGCCAAACATGCCGGCGGATGAAAGCCCTCACCAGCGCGTCGAAACGGGCCGGCTCGTCGACGAACAGCGCGTGGCCGACGCCGTGCAGCACCACCGTCTCGGTATTCGGCCGATGTGCCTGCAGGTTTTCCGCCTGCCCGGCGAAGCCCTGCCGTACGATGTAGAGAATCGGCCGGCTGGTGCCGTAGACCGCATCTTTCCAATAAGTGCGCGGCACTGGGTAGGCGAGCAGCGCATCCGCATCCCGCTTCGGCAGCCGCAGGGTGGCGGCGGTCAGGCGATTGAGCCAGGCTTGTGGCTGCGGGGTGGCGAACATCCCACGCACGAAGCGGCGCATTTTAACGGGGCGCGGCACTCGCGGGCCGGGAAGGGCCGGATGAAATGCTGGCGGCGGGTCCTCGCCCACGGAATTATCGACCAGCACAAGGCCCGCGATGCGCGAGTCGCCATGCGCGTGGACGTAGGCCAGCACGTCGAGCACGCCGAGCGACCAGCCAACCAGCAGCACCGGCGGCCCGCCGAGCCGGGTCAGCAATTCGGCGATGTCCTGTCCGCGCCGCCCCGGCTCGTAGCCGGACGGTGCGATGGCGCTGGCCCCCTGTCCGCGCGGGTCGAAGGCCACGACATGGTAGGTGTGCGAGAAATCTTCGATCTGTCGCTGCCAGATCCAGGCCGGCATGGTCCACCCCGGCACCAGCACGATGGTCGGCCCGCGACCGCGCTCGATATAGTGCAGGCGCACGCCGTCGCTGCTGAGGAAGCTGCGGTCCGATGCCCATGCGCGGCCGAGCCCGCCCAGGGCAGGGAGCAGGAGCAGAAGCAGGGCGGTTGCGAGACGGGCGCGCATGCGGTCAACTGCCTGCGTCCGCCGCCGCGTGTCAATTGGAGCCCGATGCCCGAGGAGCCTCCCGACCAGTCCGGCCGGCCCGAGCCTGACGAGGATGGCGAGGAGTCGCGACGCCCGGCCGTGATTGCCGGGATCGTCGTCATTCTGCTGGTCGCCGCCGGCGTATGGCTCAGTGGCGTGCTGAATCAGGTCGGACGGATTCAGGATTGCGTCATGTCGGGCCGATCGAACTGCGTTCAATTTCATTGAAGCGAGGGGCTGGCCTTCTGGCCTGCACCTCAGAGCAGCAGGGCCAACAGCGCGGCCCATATCGACATCGCCAGCACGACGCCGAGGGCGATGCCGCGCGCGGCGCTCAGTCCGTCGGCCTGCTCCCCTCGGTCGGTGTACGCCTGGGCATCTTCTGTCGGAGCTTCGTCTGGCGCCCGCCACCAACGGGGCTTCCGCTTTTCGCGGGCGGCGGCGATTCGCAGCATTGCGGTTCGCGGCATCGCGTGGACCCCATTTTTCGTCAGTTTGGAGGTATCCCGCGGCCGCGGCGTGAATAGCTGGATATAAAATGGGATTTGATCTGATGTTAATATTCTATTTACGATATATGCAGGTTGTCGCGTGCTCTGTAACGTGATCATGATTTTCGCTGTATGCGCAACGGCGGGGGATTGTATCGTATGAACTGCACCGCCATCACATTTCTGAGAGGACGCGCATCTCGCGCCATGCGCGGCTTAATTGAGTGAAAGCGACGACCGGCGCCACGGGGCCTTTCATCCTGGGCCTGTTCGGCGACGGTGTGGAGGCATGATGTCCGTCAATCCATGGCGCCTGGATCCGAGCGGCGCGCGCACGGGCGGCGATCCGCCCCCACCGACCCCGGTTCGGCATGTGCTGCTGGTCGAGGATCACGACGGCGTTCGCGACGTGATCACCCGTGCCCTCCGTCGGCACCGCGTCCGGGTGAGCGAGGCGGCGACGGCGCCCCAGGCGCACGCTGTGCTGGCGAACGACACCCCTGGTCTGGTCGTGCTCGACATTGCATTGCCCGGCGGGATGAACGGCATCGAGCTCGCGCGCTGGATCCGGCTGCGCCATGCGGCCATGCCGATCGTGTTCATCACCGGGCTCACCGACTGGAACGTGCGCGGAGAGGTGCCGGATGGTCCGGCGGTGCGCTTGCTGCGCAAGCCGTTCGGCGCCCAGGAGATTGCCGATACCGTCGTCGCGCTGCTGATGGCCGACCCCGCCACGCCTGGTCTGTCCGCCACGACGCATCTGCCGGCGACGATGGGCTGGCGGTTGGCCGGCACTCCGGAGGCTCTGCGCCCGGTTCGGTTCTGATCCATCACAAGCCTTGCATGCTGCGCTGCGGCAGGGGATGCTCACCCGATGAGCACCAATGCATTCGACGTGGCGGTGATCGGGGCCGGCATTGCCGGCGCCACCGCTGCCGCCCACCTTGCCCCCGACCACCGGGTCGTCCTGATCGAAGCCGAGGAGGCCGCCGGCTATCACAGCACAGGGCGCTCCGCGGCACTTTGGATCCTCAACTATGGTCCGCCCGACGTACGCATCCTGACCGGCCTGTCGCGCAGCTTCTTCGAAGCGCCGCCGGAAGGCTTCACGGACGCGCCGATCATGAGCCAGCGTCCGGTGGTGTTCCTCGCCCCGCCTGAGCAGGTCTCCGAGCTGAACGCGCTGCTGACCGGCGGCAGCGGGCTGCATGAGCTATCATTGGCAGAGTTGGCCCGCCGGGTGCCCGCCATTCGGAGCGGCTACGCCGAGGCTGCCGCCATCGAGGAAGACGCGTTCGACATGGATGTGGCTGCCCTGCACCAGGGGTTCCTGCGCCAGTTGCGGGCGCTTGGCGGCACGCTGGCCCTGCGCAGCCGAACCGGCAGCATCGCTCGACGCCATGGGGAGTGGCATATCGAGGTCAGCGGCGGTGCCACTTTCAGTGCCCCGATCCTGGTGAATGCCGCCGGCGCCTGGGGGGATGCGGTGGCGGCGCAGGCTGGCGTCGCCCCGCTCGGCCTCGAGCCCAAGCGACGCACCGGCACGATCATCGACCCCGCGCCCTGGCAGGTCGCGGGCTGGCCGATGATGAATGATGTCGGGCACACTTGGTATTGCCGGCCCGAGGCCCGCACCAAGCTGATGGTCTCTCCGGCCGATGAGACCGCCATCCACGCCCATGACGTGCAGCCCGACGAGCTCGATGTCGCCATTGCCATCGATCGGATGCAGCAGGCGCTCGACATCGATGTGCGGCGCGTCGAGCATAGCTGGGCAGGCTTGCGCACCTTCACCCCCGATCGCAGCCTGGCCATCGGTTGGGATGCGCGGGTGGAGGGTTTCTTCTGGAGCGTGGGGCAGGGCGGCTATGGTATCCAAACCTCGCCGGCCGCGGGAAAGCTGGTGGCTGACCTGATTGCCGGACGCGATCCCGGCGCTGCCGCGGAGGTCGTGCCCGGGGTCGATCCGCGCCGTTTCCGGGCCACGTGATCGCCATGCCGTGCCTCCGCTGATACCCCTCCAACCCGATCGAGGCGGTCGCGCATGTCCATTCACGCAGCCCTGACGCACCGCACCTCCTATCGTTACGACCGCGCGGTCACACTCGGGCCGCAGACCATCCGCCTTCGCCCGGCGCCGCATGCCCGAACGGCCATCCTCTCCTACGCGCTGACGGTCTCGCCCCAGCCGCATTTCCTCAATTGGCAACAGGACCCGCAAGGCAATTTCCTCGCCCGCGTGGTGTTTCCCGAGAAAGTCAGGCATTTCGACGTCACCGTCGATCTTGTGGCCGACATGGCGACGATCAACCCGTTCGATTTCTTCCTCGAGCCGCAGGCCGAGACCTGGCCTTTTGCCTATGACCCGGTGCTCGAGCAGGAACTCGCGCCCTTCCGCAAGACAACGTCCCCGGGGCCGCTGCTTGCCGGATTGCTCGCTGACATTCCGCGCACGCCGATGCGCAGCGTGGACAAGCTGGTGGCGCTGAACCTCGCCGTGCAACGCCGCATCGGCTACATCGTCCGCCTCGAGCCGGGCGTCTGGTCACCCGAGCAGACGCTGGGCGCGGCGAAGGGAAGCTGCCGGGATTCCGCCTGGGTGCTGGTGCAGGTGCTGCGCCATCTCGGCTTTGCCGCCCGCTTCGTCTCGGGCTACCTCATCCAGCTCGTCGCCGATGTGAAGCCCTTGGAAGGTCCGACGGGACCGACCGCCGACTTCACCGACCTGCATGCCTGGGCCGAGGTCTACCTGCCCGGCGCCGGGTGGATCGGGCTCGATGCCACGTCCGGCCTGCTCGCGGGAGAGGGCCATATCCCGCTTGCCGCGAGCCCCGATCCGGGCTCGGCGGCGCCGATCTCGGGGGGAGTGGAGGCGGCCGGCGTCGAATTTGATTTCGAAATGAAGATCGCGCGCATCGCTGAAACCCCGCGCGTCACCAAACCGTATACCGAGGCGCAATGGCAGGCCATCCTCGCCGCCGGCGCGTCGGTGGACGAAGCGCTTGCGGCTGGCGATGTGCGCCTCACTCTCGGCGGCGAGCCGACGTTCGTTTCGGCAACCGATATCGAGGCCGCGGAATGGGATACCGCCGCCCTTGGCCCGACCAAGCGTGGCCTGGCGGGCAAGCTGATCCGCCGCCTCGCCGCGCTCTGGGCGCCGGGGGCGGCGCTGCACCACGGCATGGGCAAGCTCTATCCCGGCGAGCCGCTGCCACGCTGGGCCCTCACCGCGCATTGGCGCGAGGATGGCGAGGCGGTGTGGAACGATCCGGCGCTGCTTGCCGATCCTGATCGCACCATCGACACGGCGACCGCCGAGGACGCGCGGGCGTTCGCCGAGGCGCTGGCGACGCGCCTGCAAATCGATCCTGGCCTGGTGAGGCCGGCCTACGAGGACGTGCATTACTATCTGTGGAAAGAGCACCGGCTGGCGGCCAATGTGGTGGTCGAGGACAGCAAGCTGCGCGACCCGCTGGAGCGTGCCCGCATGGCGCGCCTCTTCGCCCAGGGCCTCGCCGCTCCGGTCGGAACGGTGCTGCCGTTGCGCCGCGTGGCGGCCGGGGCGAAGCGCGTCTGGCAGAGCGGCCGCTGGTTCTTCCGCGACGACACGCTGTTCCTGATCCCGGGTGACAGCCCGATCGGCCTGCGCCTGCCGCTCGACAGCCTGCCCTGGCTCGATCCCGACGGGGTCGAACACTCGGTGGCGGCCGATCCGTTCGCGCCGTCCCGCGCGCTGCCGGCGCAGAGGGCGTTGCGTGCCGCGGTCGAGCGGGTCGGCGCGCCGGCCATCCAGGCGCAGGGACCGGCGCCCGCCGGGGCCGCGGTGCTGGGGCCCGTGCGAACGGCGCTTGCGATCGAGGCGCGCGGCGGCATCCTGCACATCTTCTTCCCGCCGCTCGACGAATCCGAGGATTGGCTGGCGCTGGTTGCCGCGGTGGAGGCGACCGCGGCGGCGGCGGGGCGGCCGATCATCCTGGAAGGGTACGGCCCGCCGGAGCATCCCGGCCTGCTGCATTTTTCCGTCACGCCCGACCCCGGCGTCATCGAGGTGAACGTCCATCCGGCGACGGGCTGGGACCAGCACGTCACCCGTACCGTGCAGCTTTACGAGGAGGCGCGCCAGGTCGGGCTGGCGGCCGAGAAGTTCATGCTCGATGGCCGCCATGTCGGCACCGGCGGCGGAAATCACGTGGTGATGGGCGGTGCCGTGCCGGCCGACAGTCCGTTTTTGCGCCGGCCCGACCTGCTGCGGAGCCTGCTCGGCTTCTGGCATAATCACCCGAGCCTGTCCTTCCTGTTCAGTGGCCTGTTTATCGGGCCGACCAGCCAGCATCCGCGCATCGACGAGGCGCGCGACGACGCCACGCTGGAGCTCGAGATCGCCTTCAGCCGCCTTGCCCCCGGGCACGCGATGCCGCCATGGATGACCGATCGCGTCTTCCGCAACATCCTCGCGGATATGAGCGGCAATACCCACCGGACCGAGTTCTGCATCGACAAGATGTACGATCCCTCCGGCCCCTCGGGACGGCGTGGCCTCGTCGAATTCCGGGCTTTCGAAATGCCGCCGCACGCCGAAATGTCGGCAGCTCAGATGCTGCTTATGCGCGCCGCCGTCGCGGCGTTCTGGAAGACGCCCTATGAGCGCCGGCTGATCCGATGGGGCACGCGGCTGCATGATGAGTTCCTGCTGCCGCATTGCTGCACGCAGGATTTCCACGACGCGCTGGAGGAGCTGTCGGCCCTCGGCACCAGGCTTGAGCCGGAGTGGTTCGCGCCGCATCTGGAGTTCCGCTTCCCGAAGATCGGCATGGCGGCGGTGCGCGACATGCAGCTCGAGCTGCGCCACGCGCTCGAGCCGTGGCATGTGCTGGGCGAGGAGGTCACCCCCACCGGCCTGGCGCGCTACGTGGACAGCTCGGTCGAGCGGGTGCAGATGCGCGTGGGTGGCTGGATCGAGGATCGCTTCGTGCTGGCGTGCAACGGCGTCGCGGTGCCGCTCTCGCGCACAGAGCGCGCCGGGGAATACGTGGCTGGCGTGCGCTTCAAGGCATGGGCGCCACCGAATTCGCTGCACCCCACCATCGCCGCCCAGGCGCCGCTGGTGTTTGACGTGTATGACCGTTGGAACGGGCGCAGCCTGGGTGGGCTCACCCACCACGTCTCGCATCCGGGCGGGCTCAGCTACGCCACCTTCCCGGTCAACGCCAACGAGGCCGAGGCGCGCCGGCGTTCGCGCTTCTTCGCCTTCGGCCATACGCCGGGGCCGATGGATGCGCCGCGCGACGCGCCGGGGCTCGAGCATCCGCGCACGCTG
Organism: Rhodospirillales bacterium; assembly: GCA_018971455.1. GTDB lineage: Bacteria > Pseudomonadota > Alphaproteobacteria > Acetobacterales > Acetobacteraceae > REEB85. The sequence goes on along the minus strand of JAGXAV010000001.1, from coordinate 9,959 downwards.
GACCTGCGCCGATTCGCCTGAAACAGTGCCAGGGTGACAATGCTTCCGGCCCTCGATGAGATGGTGGACGGCCAGGGTGGGCTACGCCCGCAATGGCGTGGCCTGCTTGGCGCGTTCGCGGCCTTCGGCGAGGGCGGGCTCGCCGAGCGCGCCCGCCGGCTCGATCGCGCCTTCGAGGATGAGGGCATCACCTCCGTGCTGCCCGGCGCCACCCCGCAAGCCAATGTCTGGCGCTGCGACCCGATCCCGCTGCTGATTCCGGCCGCCGACTTCGCCGGGCTGCAGGCGGGCCTCGCGCAGCGGGCCCGACTGCTGGAGGCGGTGCTGCGCGACCTGCACGGACCGCAGAGCCTGCTCGCGGAGGGGCGGCTTCCGCCCGCGCTGATCTTCGCCAATCCGGGCTTCCTGCGTCCCTGCCGCGGCATGACGACGGGCAGCCTGTTGCATTTCTACGCGGCCGATCTGGTGCGCGGGCCGGACGGGGCCTGGCGCGTGCTGAGCGATCGTACCGCCGGCGCCGGCGGCATCGGCTACGCACGGGAGAATCGCCGCCTGCTCGCCCGCGTGCTGCCCGAGGCATTCCGCCCGCTGCATGTTCGCCCGCTGCGGCCATTCTTCGATATCTGGCAGGACGCACTGCAACGCCTGGCGCCGCCCGGCAAGACGAACCCCGTGGTCGCGCTGCTCACCCCCGGCACCGCCAGCGCGCAATGGTTCGAGCACATGTATCTCTCGCGCGAGCTGTCCTGCGCGCTGGTCGAGGGCGGCGACCTCACGGTGCGGGGGGGAGGCGTTTTCCTCAAGACGCTGAAAGGCCTGCAGCAGGTCGATGTGCTGCTTCGCCGCCTTGACGGGCGGATGATCGATCCGCTGGAGCTGGAAGCCGGCAGCCTGCTCGGTGTTCCCGGCCTGCTCGATGCGGCGCGCGCGGGGGAGGTGCAGATCGCCAACAATCCCGGCGCCGGGCTGCTTGAGGCCCCGGGCCTGGCCGCCTTTCTGCCGGCGCTGTGCATGCATCTGCTCGGAGAGAAGCTGGCGCTGCCCAGCGTGCCGACTCTCTGGCTCGGGTCGGAGCGGGCGCACGCGACGGTGCGGGCGGCGCCGGAGAATTGGCTGATCCGTCCGGCGCTGGATGGCGGCGCCCATGCCCAGGCGCCGGCGACGATGGCGCCGGCGGCGCGCGAGGCGCTGCTGGCCCGCGTCGCCGCACAGCCCTGGCAATGGAGTGCGGCCACCGCGATCCCACCCTCGGTCGCGCCCTGCCTCACCGCGGAGGGGATGACGCCGCGGCCGGTGGTGCTGCGCGTCTTCATGGTGTTTGACGGAGTGTCCTGGCAGGCGGCTCCGGGCGGGCTGGCGCGCGTGATGGAGCCGCATGTCGCCGAGGCGGGCGGGGGCGCGAGCGGGGTGGCCGCGGGGCGGTTGCCCTCGGGCGGCGTATCCAAGGATGTCTGGGTGCTCAGCGAGGATCGCGGCGATATCGTCGGCCCCGCCTTTGCCGCCCAGACCCGGCTGCGCCTGCGCCGCACCACCGGCGACCTGCCGAGCCGCGTCGCCGACAATCTGTTCTGGCTGGGCCGCTACGTCGAACGCCTGGAACGCGCCGCACGTCTCGCCCGCGCGGCCACTGCCCGGCTCGGCCGGGGCAGCTCCGTGATGCCGCATGAGACGGCCGAGTTGCAGGCGCTCGGGCGCTGCCTGGTCGAGGCGGGAGTCATCCCGCTGGAGGCGGCGGCCGCGGTGACCAGCACGGTGATGGCCGAGGCGCTGCTGGCCAGCGTCCGCGAGGGGGGCTCGATCGGCCAGCTGTTCAGCCGGGTCGCCCAGCTTACGGAAAGCGTGCGCGACCGGCTGACCGGCGACATGTACGCGACCTTCACCCAGACCCTGCGCGCCGCCCGGGCCGATGCCGCCGCCGCGGGCCGCAGCCTGGACGGGCTGGCCCATAGCATGGTGGGCATCCTGCGCTTCTCGACCGCCGTCGCCGGTGTTGCCGCCGAGAACATGGTGCGTGGCGGCGGCTGGCTGTTTCTCGATCTCGGACGGCGGATGGAGCGTGCCCAGGCGGTGGCCACCGAGGTCGCCTTCGCCATCGACCAGCCGCCGCCGCGTATCGAGATCGGCCTGCATCTGGCGCTGGAACTCTGTGATTCGGCGATCACCTATCGCAGCCGCTACCTCAACGTGCTGCAGCCTGCTCCGGTGCTCGATTTGGTGCTGGCCGACCAGGGCAATCCGCGGGGCCTCGCCTTCCAGCTCGCCCAGACGCATACGCTGCTCGATGAATTGGCGGGTGAGGGTGGCGGCGCACGGGAGCGGCTGGCGGCGACCGCCGCCGGATTGCTCGCCGAGATCGAGACGTTGGTCGAGTTCGTGCTTGCCGCGCCGGATCAGGCGGTCGCCGCCGCGCAATGTCCGGAGCGGCTGCACGATGTCAGCGCCGGCGTCGCCGCCCTGTCGGACCGGCTGACACGGCGCTATTTCGCCCTGCTGCCGGCGGTGCAGACGCTCGGCATGAGTGCCGAGGCCGAGGCCCTGCAGGGGGTGGCGTGAAGTACCGGATCCACCACAACACCGCCTACAGCTATGGCGAGCCGGTCGATCTTGCCAGCCATATGCTGCATCTTTCGCCGCGCACGCTGCCATGGCAGCGCGTTCTCGCCGCATCGTTCAGCATCGAGCCGCGGGCCAGCAGGATCAACGAGGGCGAGGACCATTTTGCCAACCATGTCGCCCGCGTCTTTCTCGACCTGCCGCATGAGCGCTTCGTGGTGACGGTGCAGGCGCGGGTTGATGTGGCTTTCCCGCCGCCGCCCTCGCCACACGACACGCCGGCCTGGGAAGCGGTCGTGGCGGCGGCGCGTGATGGCGGGCCGCAGGCATGGCAGGCCGCGGAGTTCGCCTTCGCAAGCCCGATGGCTCCGGCCGATGCCGGCGCTGGCGCCTATGTGCGCGCAAGCTTTCCCCCGGGGCGGCCGATATTTGCCGGGCTTCTGGACCTCACGGCCCGCATTCGTCAGGATTTCGCGTTCAGGCCGGGCGTGACCACGGTGCACACACCGGTCTCGCGCGTGCTCGCGCAGCGCGCCGGGGTTTGCCAGGATTTCACCCATCTGATGATTGCCGGGCTGCGCGCCCTCGGCCTGCCGGCCCGCTACGTCTCGGGCTATCTGCGCACCCGTCCGCCGCCCGGCCGGGTGGCGCGGCGGGGAGTGGACCAGTCGCATGCCTGGGTTGGATGCTGGCTGGGTCCGGCGCATGGGTGGGTCGATCTCGATCCCACCAACAATCTGGTGGTGCAGGACGAGCATGTCGTCCTCGCCTGGGGCCGCGATTACGGCGACATCAGTCCGGTCCGCGGCGTCATCCTGGGCGGCGGCGCGCACAGTGTTGCCGTCAGTGTCGATCTGGAGGCGGAGGCGTAGCGCCTGGGGGCTGCGCCGGTGTGTGATGCCGCGCGGGCGTCACGCACCCGGTGGCCGGTTTGACCTAAATCAACGACGTACGGCGCCCTTCATGGGATGGGATGCGCGCGCTCGTCGCATCGTCAATCTACCAGAAGAGGAGATTTGCGCTATGAGCTCAACTCCGGTTCCGGTGCAGAAGACCATACCGGCCGCGGCTGGAACGGTCGATATCTGGCAGTCATTCCGGACCGAAATGGATCGGCTGTTCGATCGCTTCACGCTTGGCTTCGGCATGACACCGCATTCGCTATCGCCGCTGCAGGCATCCTTCGGCGTCGCCGCTCCCGCCGTCGATATCGTCGAGGATGATGCGGGCCTGAAGATAACGGCCGAGCTGCCGGGCATGACCGAGCGGGACATCGAGGTGTCGCTCAGCGGCGGCCGGCTCACCCTCAAAGGGGAGAAGCGCCAGGAGCGCGAGGAGACGGCAAAGGATTATTACCTGAGCGAGCGCAGCTATGGCCGCTTCCAGCGGTCTTTCCTGCTGCCCGATGATGTCGAGGCGGATAAGCTCGAGGCCAGCTTCGCCAATGGGGTGCTGACCGTCTCGGTGCCAAAGGTCGCCAGGCCGGCGACAAAGAAGATCGAGGTCAAGGCGGCCTGAGGCGCGAGGGCGGAGGCGAGGGTCTGTCAGGCGCCCGGGCGGGGGCCTGACAGACCCGGGTCACATGCCGGGCTCCAGCGGCTTTTCGATCGCTCCGCCGCTCTCGGCCCAATCCTTGAACGCGCCGAGATTGTAGATTTTCTCATAGCCCATGTCTTTGAGGGTCTTGGCACTCAGTGCCGAGCGGCCACCCGATGCGCAGTAGAGAATGAGCGTCTTGGTCTTGTCGAAATTCTTGTCGTGATAGGGGGTCTGCGGATCGGCGCGAAATTCCAGCATGCCGCGTGACACGTGCAGCGCGCCGGCGATCTTGCCGGTTTTTTCGACCTCCGGTCCGTCGCGGACATCGATGACGAGGGTGTTGCCCGCCGCCATCATCTCCCTGGCCTGCGCCGGTGTGATGCGCGGCACGGCCGCATTGGCGGCTTCCATCATCTGCTTGACGCTTGTGGTCATGTGCGGTTCCTCTTTCTGCCGGAGGTGGCGTTTCCCTGGCACGCCCGGGGCACGAAAGCCATAATCCAGTTGTGGCGAGGTTCAAAATCTTCCGGGCCGGGCCGGGCCGGGACGCGGCGCCGGCCCGATCCGTCTCGGGTGCCATGCTCATCTGAAATTGCGCGCCCGCACGCGCAGATCGGCACCGGCGGGGTGGACGGCCTCGTCGCCGCGGCCGTGCGGAACGGGCAGGGGGGTGCCCCGCCGGCCGATATCGTGCAGCAGGTCAGAGAGATCCTCGAGCCGCTCGGCAATGATATGGACCACCTCGCCCTCGCGTTGCAGCCTGCCATGGCAGGCCAGCATGCGGGCCGACAGGATCAGCCGGCGCTGCGTCTCGAACAATGCCGGCCAGACGATGATGTTGGCGACGCCCGTCTCGTCCTCCAGGGTAATGAACAGCACGCCCTTCGCCGAGCCCGGCCGCTGGCGGACCAGCACCAGGCCGGATGCGGCGAGGCGGCGCCCGTCACGCAGGCAGGCGAGGTCGCCGCAGCGGGCCATGCCGCGCGCATCGAGCGTCTCGCGCAGGAATGCCACCGGGTGGCGACGCAGGCTCAGCCCGGTGCTGCGGTAATCCTCCACCACATCGCCACCCTCGGCCAATGCCGGCAGGGGCGTTGCCGGTTCGGTGAATGTCTCCTCGGCCGCCGCGAACAGCGGCAATGCTCCATCGGCGAGGCCACGAACCGCCCAGAGCGCCTGCCGGCGGTCGAGGCCGCATGCACGGAAGGCATCTGCCTCGGCCAGCTTCTCCAGCGCGGCCACGGACACGCCGGCGCGGTGCCAGACATCGCCCACATCGCCATACGGGCCGGCGCCCCGTGCCGTGATGATCCGCGCCGCATCCGCATTGCCCAGCCCGTTTGCCAGGCGAAGACCGAGCCGCACGGCGAAGGACCGGCCGTCCGGCTCGAGCGTGCAGTCCCAGCGGCTGGCGTTGATGCAGGCCGGTCTCACCTCCACCCCATGCGCGCGCGCGTCGCGCACGATCTGGGCCGGCGCATAGAAGCCCATCGGCTGGCTGTTCAGCAGGGCGCAGCAGAACACCTCCGGGTGGTGGCGTTTCATCCAGGCGGAGGCATAGGCGATCAGCGCGAAGCTTGCCGCGTGGCTTTCCGGAAAGCCGTAGCTGCCGAAGCCTTCGATCTGGTTGAAGGTGCGTGCGGCGAATTCCGCTGTGTAGCCGCGCGCGACCATGCCGGCGATCATCTTGTCGCGAAAGGACGAGACGTCACCGGTTATCTTGAAGGTGGCCATGCTCCGGCGCAGCGCATCGGCCTCGCTCGGCGTGAATCCGGCGCAGACAATGGCGACCTGCATCGCCTGTTCCTGGAACAGCGGCACGCCGAGCGTCTTGCCGAGTACGCGCCTGAGGTCCTGCGAGGGATAGGAGGGGGTCTCCACCCCCTCCCGGCGGCGCAGATAGGGGTGCACCATGTCGCCTTGGATCGGGCCGGGACGGACGATCGCCACCTGGATGACGAGATCGTAGAAGGTGCGCGGCTTGAGGCGCGGCAGCATGGACATCTGCGCGCGGCTCTCGATCTGGAAGGTGCCCAGCGTATCCGCCTTGCGGATCATCGCGTAGGTCGCCGCGTCCTCCGGCGGGATCGTGGCGAGGTCGAGCCGAATGTCGTGATGCGCCGCCAGCAGGTCGAAGGCGCGCCTCAGACAGCCGAGCATGCCCAGCCCGAGCACATCGACCTTCATGAAATGCAGCGTGTCGATATCGTCCTTGTCCCATTCTATGATCTGGCGATTTTCCATCGCCGCGGGCGTGATCGGTACCAGATCGTCCAGCCGGTCGCGGGTCAGCACGAAGCCGCCGGGATGGGTGCCAAGCTGGCGCGGGAAGCCGATCAGGTCGCGGGAGAGATCGAGCGTCAGCCGCAGGCGGCGATCATCGAGGTTGAGGCCGAGCTCGGCGGCCTGCGCCTCGGCCACGCCCTCCTCGCCCCACCCCCAGACCTGGCCGGCCAGCGCCGCCGTGACATCCTCGGGCAGACCGAGCGCCTTGCCGACATCGCGCACCGCGCCGCGGGCGCGGTAGCGCATGATCGTGGCGCAGAGTGCGGCGCGATCGCGGCCGTAATGCGCGTAGATCCACTGGATCACCTCCTCGCGCCGCTCATGCTCGAAATCGACGTCGATGTCGGGTGGCTCGCGGCGTTCGGCCGAGATGAAGCGTTCGAACAAAAGGCCGGAGCGCACCGGGTCGATGGCGGTGATGCCGAGCACGTAGCAGACGGCGGAATTCGCGGCGCTGCCCCGACCCTGGCAGAGAATGCCCATCGCGCGGGCCTGGCGGACGATATTGTGGACGGTGAGGAAATACGGCGCGTAGGCCAGGCTTTCGATGAGGGCGAGTTCATGGCGGAGCTGTGCCGCCACGTCGTCGGGCACGCCGTGCGGATAGCGCGCGGGGCTGTGCTCCTTCACCAGGCGCGTCAGGGTCTTCTGGGCGGTCTCGCCGGGGCGATCGGTCTCGTCGGGATACTGGTAGGTGAGATCGGCGAGCGAGAAGGTGCAGCGTCCGACGATCTCGTCGATGTGCCCGAGTGCCTTGGCATGGCGGCGGAACAGCCGCGCGGTCTCCTCCGGCTGCTTGAGGTGGCGGTCGGCGAAACGGGTGCGCCGGAATCCCGCCTCATCAATGGTGCAGTGCGCGTGGATGCAGGTCAGCACATCCTGCAGGATGCGGCGGGAGGGATGGTGATAGAGCACGTCGCCGGTCACCACGCTGGCCACCCGCGCGGCGGCCGCCATCTCCTCCAGCCGATGCAGCCGCACGGCATCGCCCGGGCGGCGGCGCAGGGTGAGGGCGAGATAGCTGCGATCGGTGAAGATTTCGTGCAGCCTTCCAAGATTGGCGGTGAGCCCCGCATCCGCCGCATCGGGCAGCAGCACCGCGAGCAGCCCCGCGCCGTGGGCGGCGAGATCCTCCCAGTCGAGATCGCAGATCTTCCGGTCGGCCCGCCCTTTGCCCAATGTCAGCAGCCGGCAGAGGCGGCCATAGGCGGCGCGGTCGGTGGGATAGACGAGCAGGGCCGTGCCGTCGCGCAGATCGAGCCGGCAGCCGGCCACCAGCCGCACGCCATTCTCCTGCGCCGCGCGATGGGCACGCACCATGCCGGTGAGCGAGGCATGGTCGGTGATGCCGAGGGCGGTGAGGCCAAGCACCCGCGCGGCAGCGAACAGCTCCTCCGGGTGGGAAGCGCCGCGCAGGAAGGAGTAGTTGGTGGTGACCTGCAATTCGGCCCCGGGCATCGCAGGATGCATCAGAAAAACCCGTGCAGGTACCAGGACAGATCGCCGCTCGCCGGATCGGTGCCGTCGCCGCGGCGGAACAGCCAGTAGCGGCGTCCCGCTTCATCCTCCACCGCCCAGTAATCGCGCACCGCGCTGGTTTCGGCATCGCGGCGCCACCATTCGCCGGCGATGCGTTCCGGCCCATCGGCGCGGCGGATGCGCAGGCGCTGGCGGCGCCAGGTGAAAGCGACCGGCGGCTGATCGGGGAGCAGGCTCAGTGCCTCGATGCGGCGCGGCGGATGCAGCAGGCGCACCGGGCGTGGCAGCTCTTTCGGCCAGCCGGCGCCGGCCGGTGCGACGAGTGCCGGCACTCGCCGCACCGAGCGTTCCGGCACATCGCTCTGCACCGGCTGGCAGCGATAGACGTGCGCGGCGCCGAAGCGATTCTCCAGCACATCCAGCAACGCGCCGAGAGCGGTATTATCCGCCGCCTTGCCCGGCTCGGCGGCAAGCTGGGTGGCGGGCAAAGCCTCGGCGTGCGTCGCCACGAGGCGCATCGCCTCCACCCCCGCGCCGGGATCGATGCCGCCGATCCGCTCGGCGAACAGGCGCGCCAGATGCGCCGCGTCGCGCACTGGGCGGACGGTGCCGGCGGCGATGGCCTGCGCGCTGCCATCCGCCCGCTCAAAGACCAGGTCGATGCGGCGCGCGCCCTGGCCGGTTGCCGCCAGCCGGGCGCAGACGGCGCGCAGCAGCACGTCGATCGCCACGCCGAAGGCTGCGGCCGTGCTCAATGGTTCGATGAAAGCGAGGCGATGCGCCACGGCCTCCGGCGGGCAGACCGGCATGATCGGCTCCGCCACCCGGCCCAGCGCCTGGTCGAGCCGGGTGAGCACGGCGGTGCCGAAGCGGCGGACCAGCGGCCCCCGCGGCATCGCCGCCAGGGCCGCGACGTGCTCGATGCCCAATCGGCGCAGGCCGCGCACGGCCTCCGGAGCGATCCGCAGCGCGGCCAATGGCAGCATCGCCAGCGCTGCCGCCTGGGCCCCCGGCGCCACCACGGAGCAGGAAGGCGTGCCATGGCGGGCCAGTGCCCAGGCCGCCCCCGGCGTATCGGCGATGGCGGTGCGGGCGGTGACGCCGGCGCGCGCCAGCCGCCCGGTCAGGTTGGCGAGCAGCATGGCCTCACCACCATGCAGATGGGCGCAGCCGGTGGCATCGATCCAGATCCCGTCCGCCATGTCGGCAGCACTGAGCGGCGCGTAGCGCAGGCACCAGGCGGCCAGATCGGCGAGGGCGGCGGCATCGCCGGATGGGTCGGCCTCCATCACCGTCAGCCCCGGTACCAAAGCGCGCGCATGGGCGAGCGGCATGTCGGCATGCAGGCCGAGCTGCCGCGCCGCCGCATCGGCCGCGGCGAGGATCAGCCGCCGCCCGTCATGCCGGCAGGTGACCAGCGGCGCCTCAGCCGGCGGCGCGCTGCCCGGGCTGCCCCGCCGCAGCCGATCCGTCGCCCAGTCCGGCAGCCAGACGGAGATGATCCGGCGCATTGCCAGCCTCCACGATCCATAAGGAAGGGTCTCCACCGCGCACCCGCAGCAGATCGAGCCGCCAGCGCGCCGGCCCCAGGCCCGGGATCGCCGGTGCATGGGGGAGCGGCGGCGCCGTGGGCAGGCAGCCGATGCGCCAGCGGGTGACGGCTGCCGATGGTGCGGTGAGCGCCGGGTCGTCGGCCGAGCGGCCGCGGCGGATGGCGAGGGCGATGACGCCCGCTGCCTCAGCGGCGAGTTGCAGCCGCCGCGACGGTGTCAGCCCGAAGCGCCCCTCGACCTCGCCCGCGACGCCTCCGGCGCAGCCGAGGCGCAGCCCTTCCTCCATTGCCGCCAGCACGGCCTTCCCGGCCTCGACATGCACCACCCGCCCGGCATCGAGCCCGGCGGCCGCCAGGCCGGGGGCGAACAGATCCGGTCGCGCCGATACCCACAACACCGGCCCATGCGTGCGCGCCAGAACCCAGGCCGCGAACAACGCCGCCGCCGCGCCATGCTCCACATCGGGCCCGGCGCCGACCACCTCATGCAGGGCTCCCGCGGCCAGCCCGCCGCCCGGCAACTGCCCGTCAATGGCCGCAATGCCGAGTG
>JAGXAV010000119.1 GCA_018971455.1 Rhodospirillales bacterium | reverse complement strand
ATACAGCGCGCCCAGACCGCCACCGAGCTGCTCCAGCGCCTGGCGACGCTGCGCCGCCGTTTCGGCCTCGACCAGATCGGCCACCGCCTCGGCCTCGATGAGGTCCATCCGCCCGTTGAGAAAGGCCCGGCGGGTGAACTACCCGGGCTCGGCCGGGCGGGCGCCGGCCGCCGCCAGCGCATCCACCACGCCGGCCAGGACCGCCGCCCCGCCATGCAGATGCAGCTCCGCGCTGTCCTCGCCGGTATAGCTGGACGGCCCCGGGAACCACAGCACCACGGCGCGGTCGAGCAACCCTCCCGCGACGTCGCGCAGCGCGCGCAGCCGCGCCTCCCGCGCCGGCGGGCGGCCACCGGCGCAGAGCGCATCGAGCAATCCTCCGCTGGCCGCACCGCTGATCCGCAGCAGCGTCACGGCGGCCCGCCCGGCCCCCGAAGCCACCGCAAAGATCGTGTCCTGCTCTGGATGCGATGCAAGCGGCATGAAATCAGGCAGCATCCATCATCAACGCCGTGGCGCGCCCGCCGTCCCGCACATGTCGTTGAAGAACTTCATCGACATCGCCGGTTGTTTCGATTTTATACCAGATGCCTTCAGGGTAGATCACCAGGCACGGCCCCAGCTCGCACCGGTCGAGGCAGCCCGCCGAATTGACCCGCAGGCGCGACAGACCGAGCTCCTTGGCGCGCGCCTTCATGTAATCGCGCAGCTTCTCCGCACCCTTGCCGGCGCAAGAACCGCGCGCGTGCCCGTCGGGCCGGCGGTTGCAGCAGACGAACAGATGCGCATCGTAGAACAGCGCCGGGTCCCCTGGGCGTCGATCTTCCTTCACGTCCACCTCACTGAATTGCGTGCGCCCGGCCGGCCGATGCCCTCGGCATCTATCGCCACGCCGCCCCCGGGCCTATCTGGCAAAGCATCCCGCGACGCAAGGACACCGCATGTCAGCCCCAGACGATCCGTCCAAAAACCTGCTGCGGCATGAAACCTCTCCCTACCTGCTTCAACACGCCGACAACCCGGTGCATTGGCGCCCCTGGGGCGCTGCCGCACTGGCCGCGGCGCGGGCCTCGAACCGGCCGATCCTCCTTTCGATCGGCTATGCCGCCTGCCACTGGTGCCACGTCATGGCGCATGAATCCTTCGAGGATCCTGCCACCGCCGCTGAGATGAACGCGCTCTATATCAATATCAAGGTGGACCGGGAGGAGCGGCCGGACATCGACCACCTCTACATGTCAGCCCTGCACGCGCTTGGCGAGCAGGGCGGCTGGCCGCTCACCATGTTTCTCACCCCGGAGGGCGATCCCTTCTGGGGCGGCACGTATTTCCCGCCCGCGCCGCGCTGGGGAAAGCCCTCGTTCCGCCAGGTGCTGAGCGGCGTGGCCGAGGCCTACCATTCCCAGAACGAGGCGATCCATCAGAACGTGGCGGCCCTGCGCCGCACCTTGCAATCCGCCTCGGCGGCCCGTCCGGGTGGGGCCATCACCCCCGCCCTGCTCGATCGCGCGGCCCTCGCCCTTCTGCGAATGACCGACCCCACGCTGGGCGGCATGCGCGGCGCGCCGAAATTTCCCAACCCCCCCATCTTCCGCTTCCTCTGGCAGAACGCCTGGCGCAGCGACGCCGCCGGCCGCGCGGCGGTGCACCTGCTGCTCGAACGCATGTCGCAGGGCGGTATCTACGACCATCTCGGCGGCGGCTACGCGCGCTACTCGACCGACGCCGAATGGCTGGCGCCGCATTTCGAGAAGATGCTCTACGACAACGCGCAGATCCTCGACCTCCTGGCGCTGGCGCAGGCGGATGCGCCGAACCCGCTCTACGCAGCGCGCGCGGCCGAGACGGTGGCCTGGATGATCCGCGACATGAGCGCGGCCAGCATCGACGGCCTGGCAGCCTTCGCCGCCTCCGAGGATGCCGACAGCGAAGGCGAGGAGGGGCGCTTCTACGTCTGGACCGAGGCCGAAATCGACGCCCTGCTGGGCGCCGGCGCCGCGGCGTTCAAGACCGCCTACGACGTGACCCCGGCGGGCAACTGGGAGGGCCACACCATCCTGCGCCGCGTCACGCCCGCCGGCGACGCGGCCGCCGAGGCCGCGCTGGCGGGCAGCCGGGCGCGGCTCTTCGCGGCCCGGGCGGCCCGCGTCCGCCCGGCCCGCGACGACAAGGTGCTGGCCGACTGGAACGGGCTGGCCATCGCCGCCCTGGCGCGGGCGGGCGCGGTGTTTGCCCGCCCGGACTGGCTGGGTGCCGCCGCCCGCGCCTTCGATTTCATCCTCGCGCAGATGGCCGCGCCGGATGGGCGGGTGAACCACGCCTGGCGGCTCGGCCGCGTCACCGCGGCCGGCCTGCTGGACGACCAGGCGGCAATGGCCCGCGCCGCGCTGGCCCTGTTCGAGGCCACCGGCGCCACCGCCCGCCTCGACCAGGCCCGCGCCATCGCCACAGCTGCCGAAACCTGGTTCGCCGATGCCGACGGGAGCTATTTCACCACGGCGCACGACGCTACGGACGTGCCGTTCGGCCCGCAAGGCCGGCCGCGCACCCCAGCGGACAATGCCACGCCATCCGGCAATGGGCTGCTCGCCGAAACCTTCGCCCGGCTCTGGCACCTGACCGGCGAGCCCGCCTGGCGCCGCCGGGCCGCGGCCGTGCTGGAGGCTTTCAGCGGCCTCGATGACAGCCTCTCCGCCGCCCCCACCCTGCTCGCGGCCGCCGATCTGCTGGAGGAGGGCGCCAGCCTTGTCGTCGCGGGTGATGCCAACGCCCCGGCCTCCGCCCTGCTTCTTGCCTGCGCCCTCGCCGCGCCGGACCCGGCGATCTGCGTGCTGCGCGTGGCGGACGGCGCGGCCCTGCCCGCCACCCACCCGGCCCACGGCAAGGGGCCGGTGGCGGGTGCCCCGGCCGCCTATCTGTGCCGCGGCGGCGTGTGCGGCCTGCCGATCACCGACCCGGCCGCGCTGGCCGCGGCGCTGCGCCGCCCGGCCGCCCGGCTCTGAGCCCCCAGCTTGGCAGACCCCAGCTTGGCAGACCCCAGCTTGACAGAACTGCCGTCCGGCGTTGCCATGCCCCCCCCCAACAGGACGGCCCTGCTTGCCCCAGCTCTCGCTGCACACCCCGGTCGGCGATCTCTCGGTCTCGGAAGAGGAGGGGGCGATCGTGGCCATCGACTGGGGCTGGGGACGCGACCAGACGCCGAGCCCCGTGCTGCGCCGGGCGCGCGATCAGCTGCACGCCTATTTCGACGGCGAGCGCCTCGCCTTCGATCTGCCGCTGGCGCCCGCCGGCACGGCCTACCGCCAGCGCGTCTGGACCGCGCTGCGCGCCATCCCGCCCGGAGAGACGCGCACCTATGCCGATATCGCCCGCGTCGCCGGCGGCGGGCCGCGTGCGGTCGGCGGGGCGAACGCCGCCAACCCGATCCCGATCCTGATCCCGTGCCACCGGGTCGTTGCCAGCGGCGGGATCGGCGGCTATTCCGGCGGCGAGGGGATCGCTACCAAGCAATTTCTCCTGGCGCTGGAGGCTCGCACCAGCGGCACGAGCCTGGTCTGACCGCCACCGCCCAATCGTTCCACGCCACCAGCAAGATGGATCACCCATGACGAAAGCCATCCGCATCCACGCCAATGGCGGCCCCGAGGTCATGCGATGGGAGGATGTGCCCACGCCCGAGCCCGCCCCCGGCGAGGCCCTGATCCGCCACGCCGCCGTCGGCCTGAACTACATCGACGTCTATTTCCGCACCGGCCTCTACAAGACCGCGCTGCCCACCAGCCTCGGCATGGAGGGCGCCGGCACGGTGCTGGCGGTGGGCGACGGCGTCACCTCCGTCAAGCCGGGGGACCGCGTGGCCTATGCCGGCGGACCGCTCGGCGGCTACTCGACCGAGCGCGTCATCGCCGCGGACCGGCTGGTGGTGCTGCCCGACGCGATCGACTTCACCACCGCCGCAGCCATGATGCTGCAGGGGATGACGGCCCAGTACCTGCTGCGCCGCACCTATCGGGTGAAGGCCGGCGAGACCATCCTGGTGCATGCCGCGGCCGGCGGCGTCGGCCTGATCATGTGCCAGTGGGCGCAGCATCTCGGCGTCAGCGTCATCGGCGTGGTCTCCACGCCGGAAAAGGCCGAGCTCGCGCGCGCCAACGGTGCGGCCCATGTGGTGGTCGGCCATGCCGACCTGCCGGCCGAGGTCAAGCGCATCACCGGCGGCGCGATGGTGCCGGTAGTCTATGACAGCGTCGGGCGCGACACCTTCGCCAGCAGCCTCGACTGCCTGGCCCCGCTCGGCATGATGGTCAGCTTCGGCAATGCCTCCGGTCCGGTGCCGCCGGTCGATCTCGGCATCCTCAGCGCCAAGGGCAGCCTCTACATCACCCGCCCGACCATGGCGACCTACACCTCCAAGCGCGCCGATCTCGAACACGTGACGAGCGAGCTGTTCGGCGTCGTGGAAACCGGCGCGGTGAAGATCCGCGTCAACCAGACCTTCAAGCTGGCCGAGGCCGCGGCGGCCCACACCGCGCTCGAAGCCCGCAAGACCACCGGCAGCACGGTGCTCATCCCCTGACCCTCGCAACGCCGGGCGCGCATCGCGTATGCGCGCCCGGTGCTTCCCTCCGCCGGCCGGCGGGGCGATGCTGACGGGGATGGCTGACCCTCCACCCGGCGCCGCGCCCATCCTGAACCGCACGCGGCTGACGGCGCTGATCGTCGCCTGCGCCCTCTTCATGCAGAATCTCGACAGCACGGTGATCTCGACCGCCCTGCCGACCATGGCGCGGGCCTTCCGCGCCGACCCGACGCATATGAGCGTGGCGCTGACCTCCTACCTCCTCAGCCTGGCCGTTTTCATTCCGGCCAGCGGCTGGATGGCCGACCGCTACGGCACGCGCACCATCTTTCGCGCAGCGATTGCGATCTTCACCGTGGGCTCGGTCCTGTGCGGCCTGTCCTTCTCCCTCACCACGCTGGTGCTGGCGCGCATTTTCCAGGGCATCGGCGGCGCCATGATGGTTCCGGTGGGCCGGCTGGTGCTGCTGCGATCGGTGGCGAAATCCGAGCTCGTGGCCGCGATGGCGTGGCTGACCGTGCCGGCGCTGATCGGCCCGGTGATCGGCCCGCCGCTCGGCGGGTTCATCGTCACTTGGTTCTCCTGGCGCTGGATCTTCTACATCAACATCCCGATCGGCGTGCTCGGGGTGGCGCTGGTCACCTGGTTCGTCGCCGATGTGCGCGAACCGGGCGGTGCACCGTTCGATTTCCGCGGATTGGCGATGACCGGCATCGGCCTGGCCTGTCTGATGTTCGGGCTGGAGACGGCCGGACGCGGGTTGGTGTCCCCGGCCCTGACCGGCGCCATGATCGGCGCCGGATTGCTGGCCTGCCTCGCCTACTGGGCCCATGCCCGCCGCCACGCAGCGCCCCTGCTCGATTTCACCCTGATGCGCATCCCAACCTTCGCGGTCTCGGTGGTGTCGGGGTCGCTGTTCCGAACCGGCGTGGGCGCCATTCCCTTCCTGCTGCCCCTGATGCTGCAGATCGGCTTCGGACGCACCGCGGCCCAGAGCGGCCTGATCACCTTTGCCAGCTCCGCCGGCGCCATCCTGATGAAGCCCGCCGCCATGTCGGCCCTGCGCCGCCTCGGCTTTCGCGACACGCTGGTGGCCAATGGCGTGCTGTCCGCCCTGCTGCTGGCGGGGTGTGCGGCCTTCCGCCCCGCCTGGCCCGTCGCGTTCATCTACGCCGTCCTGCTCTCGGGCGGGTTTTTCCGCTCGCTGCAATTCACCGCCTACAACGCGCTCGCCTATGCCGACGTGCCGCGGGAGCGGATGAGTGCGGCAACCAGCCTCTACAGCACCATCCAGCAGGTATCGCTGACGGTCGGCATCTCGGGCGGCGCGGCGGCGCTGGAGATCGCCATGGCCTCGTCCGGCCACCTCCAGCCGATGGTGGGGGATTTCTCGGTGGCCTTCCTGGTGGTGGCGATGGTCTCGCTCACCGGCGCCCCGCTCGCGCTGATGATGCCCCGCAACGCCGCCACCGAAATGAGCGGCCATCCCGGGCATATGGCGTAGCGGAGGGTTTCCAGCTATATCCTGTTGGATATAACGCTCCCCTTCGCCGGAGACCCCGCCATGCGCCGCTTCGTTCTTCTGGCCGTACTTCTGCTCGCGCCGATCCAGGCCTTTGCCCAAACGCTCACCATGTTCGCCGCCGCCAGTCTGACCGATGCGCTGCGCGACGTGGACAAGGCCTGGCAGGCGCACGGCCACCCTGGCATCCAGTTCAATTTCGGCGCCTCCTCCACGCTGGCGCGGCAAATCGACCAGGGCGCGCGGGCCGATCTGTTCGCCTCGGCCGACCTCAAATGGATGAAATGGGCGGTCGGGCGGAAGCTGATCGCGGCCGACACCGACCGTACCCTGCTCGGCAATTCCCTCGTGCTGGTCGAGCCGAAGGCCCGGATGCAGCCGGCGGCGATCGGGCCCGGCTGGAACTTGATGGCGCTGCTCGGCAAGGATGGCCGTCTGGCGGTCGGCGATCCGGCGCATGTTCCGGTCGGCATCTATGCGCGCCAGGCC
>JAGXAV010000118.1 GCA_018971455.1 Rhodospirillales bacterium | reverse complement strand
CCGATCGCCGCCACCGCGCCCGCGCAATCGGAGCTGGCGCCGGCGCCGGCCGGCAGCGCCCCGGCGGGGGTCAGCTACCTGCCCAATCCGTCGCTGCGGCTGGATCCGTCGCTCGGTATCGTGGTGATCGAGTTCCACGACGGGGCTGGCGTCGTGCGGGCGAGCATCCCCTCGCCCCAGCAGCTGGCCGCCTATACCCGGCACGACGTGGAGACCGGCGCGCCCTCCGCGCCGGCGCCGCTTCCGGCCTCCGCCCGCCCTTCGCCCCCGCCGTCGTCCCCGCCCTCATCCCCGTCCTCGTCTGCGCCGCACCAGCCGGGGTGAGCGCGCTACTCCGCGGCGCTGCGCAAGGCCGCGCCGGCGGCCAGCGGGCAGAGCGGCAGGGCGATGAGGAGCAGCGCGGTCAGCAGCAGCAGGGCCGGGCGCGCCGCGAGCCCGTCCGCCGCAGCACTCGCGGCGGCGGTGCCGAAGATCAGCACCGGGGCGGCCAGCGGCAGCACCAGCAACGGCAGCAGAACGGCCCCGCGCCGGGCGCCGAGCACGATCGCCGCCCCGGCACTGCCGAGCAGCGACAGCGTCATCGTGCCCGGGACCAGACCCACGAGCAGGATCGGGATGCCGGCCGGCGGCATGCGCAGCATCACCGCAAGCGGGCCGGCCGCCAGCAGGAGCGGCAGCCCGGTGACGAGAAAATGCGCACAGGCCTTCGCCGCCGCGATGGCCGGGGGCGGCAGGCCGCTGAGCAGGAGCTGGTCGAGCGAGCCATCCTCGAAATCCGCGCCGAACAACCGGTCGAGCGGCAGGATGGCGGCGAGCAGCGCGCAGACCCAGATGATGCCGGGCGCAATCCGGCCGAGCGTCTCGGGCGAGGGGCCGATGGCCAGCGGGAATAGCGAGGCGGCCAGCACGAAGAACAGCAGGGCGGCCAGGGTGTCGCCGCCATGCCGCACCGAAAGGCGCCATTCGCGGGCGAGCAGGGCGAGGAAGCGGGCCATCAGGCGGCAGTCCCGAGCACGAGCTCGCCCGCCTTCGGCAGCGGCAGCGGCAAATGGGTGGCCGCCACCACCAGCCCCCCGCGGGCGAGGTGAGCGGCGAGCTGGTCGCCGAAGCGGGAAACGGCGGCGGCGTCGAGCCCCAGCGTCGGCTCGTCGAGCAGCCAGATGGGCGCCCGGGCCAGCGTCAGGCGGGCGAGGGCGAGGCGGCGCTTCTGGCCGGCCGAGAGCAAGCGGGCCGGCAGCTCCGCCAGGTGCGCCAGCCCGGCGCCCTCCAGCGTCGCCATGACCGCCGCCATGTCCCCCCAGAACCGCAGATTCTCGGCGGCGGTGAGGCCGGGTTTGATGGCATCCTGGTGGCCGAGATAGGCGATGCGGCCGGCATGGGCCGTGCGATCGGCCAGGGCATCCTCGTCGTCCCACAGCAGCCGGCCGGCTTCCGCCCGGCCGAGGCCGGCGAGCAG
Source organism: Rhodospirillales bacterium (assembly GCA_018971455.1). Classification (GTDB taxonomy): domain Bacteria; phylum Pseudomonadota; class Alphaproteobacteria; order Acetobacterales; family Acetobacteraceae; genus REEB85. The sequence continues at coordinate 5,174 of JAGXAV010000118.1, read as the reverse complement.
ACGGAGCAGGGTCGATTTTCCGGCGCCGTTGGGCCCCGTCAGCAGCAGCGCCCCGCCGCGGGCGAGGCGGAACGATAGGCCGGCGAACACCAGGCGCTCGCCACGGAACGCCGCCAGACCCTCGCCTTCGAGCACGCTGCCTCCTGTTCGCGCCCTGCCCCGCGGGTGGACGATCCCGATGCCGTATGGTTAAAGCCGATAGCAGACTCCCGCAGCAACAGACAGCGCCCACGTGCGGCCGGCCGGCCCGCGCGGTGCCATGCAAAGGCAGGATTTCCATGAGCTCGATCGGGCACGATTCGCTGAAGACCCGCCGCACCCTCGACGTGCAGGGCCGCCGCTACGGCTATTTCTCGCTCGCCGAGGCGGCACGGACCATCGGCGACATCAGCCGCCTGCCGGTCAGCCTGAAGGTTCTGCTGGAAAACGTGCTGCGCTTCGAGGACGGCAAGGCCTACACCGTGGACGATGCCAAGGCGGTGGCCGGCTGGCTGGAGCGCGCGACCTCTACGCGCGAGGTGCCGTTCAAGCCCGCGCGCATCCTGATGCAGGATTTCACCGGCGTGCCGGCGGTGGTCGATCTCGCCGCGATGCGCGACGGCATCCTGCGCCTCGGCGGCAACCCGGCCAAGGTCAACCCGCTGATCCCGGTCGATCTGGTGATCGACCACTCGGTGATGGTGGACCATTTCGGCACGCCGAAGGCGCTGCAGGAGAATGTCGATATCGAGTTCGAGCGCAACGGCGAGCGCTACACCTTCCTGCGCTGGGGCCAGACGGCGTTCGACAATTTCAAGGTGGTGCCGCCGGGCACCGGCATCTGCCACCAGGTCAATCTCGAATACCTCGCCCAGGCGGTGTGGACCGCCGAGATCGACGGCGAAACCATCGCCTACCCGGACAGCCTCTACGGCACCGACAGCCACACCACGATGGTCAACGGCATGGGCGTGCTGGGCTGGGGCGTCGGCGGCATCGAGGCGGAGGCCGCGATGCTCGGCCAGCCGATTGCCATGCTGATCCCCGATGTCATCGGCTTCCGCCTGACCGGCAAGCTGCCCGAAGGCTGCACGGCGACCGACCTCGTGCTGACCGTGACGCAGATGCTGCGCAAGAAGGGCGTGGTCGGCAAGTTCGTCGAGTTCTTCGGCCACGGGCTGGACACGCTGCCGCTGGCCGACCGCGCGACCATCGGCAACATGGCCCCCGAATACGGCGCCACCTGCGGCTTCTTCCCGGTGGACCAGATCACCATCGACTACCTCAAGCTCACCGGGCGCGACGAGCATCGCATCGCGCTGGTCGAGGCCTACTGGAAGGCGCAGGGCATGTGGCGCGACGCCGCCACGCCCGACCCGGTGTTCACCGACATGCTGGAGCTCGATCTCTCCACCGTCCAGCCGAGCATCGCCGGGCCGAAGCGCCCGCAGGATCGCGTGCTGCTGAAGGACGCCGCCGGCGCCTTCAACGGCGAACTCACCAAGAGTTTCGCCGTGGCGGCCAATGACGTGGCGAAGAAGGTGCCCGTCGAGGGGAAGAATTACGAGCTCGGCCATGGCGACGTGGTGATCGCCGCGATCACCAGCTGCACCAACACCTCCAACCCCTCGGTGCTGATCGCCGCCGGCCTGGTGGCCCGCAAGGCCCGCGCCCTCGGCCTGACGCCGAAGCCGTGGGTGAAGACCTCGCTCGCGCCCGGCTCGCAGGTGGTCACGGAATATCTCGACAAATCCGGCCTGACGAAGGATCTGGATGCCGTCGGGTTCAACACCGTCGGCTATGGCTGCACCACCTGCATCGGCAATTCCGGCCCGCTGGAAGACGCGATGATCGACGCCATCGAGGACAACAAGCTGGTGGCCGTCGCGGTGCTGTCGGGCAACCGCAATTTCGAGGGTCGGGTTTCGCCAAACACGCGGGCGAACTACCTCGCCTCGCCGCCGCTGGTGGTGGCCTACGCCTTCCTCGGCAACATGCGCGACGACATCACCACCGCGCCGCTCGGCACCGGGCGCGACGGCAAGCCGGTCTATCTGAAGGATGTCTGGCCGAGCAACCACGAGATCGCCGATATCCTGACGTCGAGCCTCGGCCGCGCGCAGTTCCTCAAGCGCTACGGTGAGGTGTTCAAGGGCCCGGCGCAGTGGCAGGCCATCCAGGTCGATGCCGGTGCCGCGACCTATGGCTGGTCGGAGAGTTCGACCTACGTCAAGAACCCGCCCTATTTCGAGGGCATCACCATGGAGCCGAAGCCGGTTGGCGACATCCGGGGCGCGCGCATCCTCGCCGAGCTTGGCGACAGCATCACGACGGACCACATCAGCCCGGCGGGCAACATCCGCAAGACCTCGCCGGCGGGCGAGTATCTCGGCGAGCGGCAGATCCTGGCGAAGGATTTCAACAGCTACGGCGCCCGCCGCGGCAATCACGAGATCATGATGCGCGGCACATTCGCCAATATCCGCATCAGGAACGAGATGGTGCCCGGCGTGGAGGGGGGCATCGCACGGCACCTGCCATCCGGCGATGTCATGCCGATCTACGACGCGGCCATGCGCTACAAGGCCGAGGGCGTGCCGCTGGTGATCCTTGGCGGCAAGGAATATGGCACCGGCTCGTCGCGCGACTGGGCGGCCAAGGGAACCATGCTGCTCGGCGTGAAGGCGGTGATCGTTGAAAGCTTCGAGCGTATCCACCGCTCCAACCTGGTCGGCATGGGCGTGCTGCCGCTGACCTTCAAGGAAGGCATGGACCGCAAGAGCCTCGGCCTCACCGGCGAGGAGATCCTGGACATCACCGGGCTCGACGCGTTGAGCCCGCGCATGGATCTCTCGCTGGTCATCCATCGTCCGAACGGCAAGACCGAGACGGTGCCGGTGCTGTGCCGCGTCGATACGCTCGACGAGGTCTCGTACTATCGCCATGGCGGCATTCTGCAATACGTGCTGCGCGGCATGGCCAAGGCCGCCTGATCGGGCGGCCTGCCGCCCGGGCCCTCAGCGCGTGATGTGCGCCACCGGGAAGGAGCGCAGGTCGCTCTGCGCGGTGCGGAACACCGCGTCCTGCTGATGGCCCTTCTGGCGCGCCAGGATGCCGACTCGGCGTGAGACGTATTCGCCCAGCGTGAGGGCGCCGATGTTGCCGTCGGCGTCCGCGCCGGCGCGGCCGTGCAGCGCCTCCAGCACGGCATAGACGAAAACGCCGTTGCGGTTGTCGTAGCTGTCCATCGCCTCCTGCACCGAGCCGCTGGCGGCCAGGATGTAGCGGCCGGTCTCGTGCCCGACATTGGCCAGCGTGTCGGCGGTGACCTTGCCGGAGTGACAGGTATCGAGGAACAGCAGCGCGTCGCGCGCCTCGATGCGCGACAGGGTGGCCACCAGCGTGGTCTCGTCGATCGATTGCCGCGCCATCGCCTGCCAGGACGAGATGTCGGACATGTCCGCCGGCACCAGCAGGAAGCGGTTGGTCTCCTCGTCCAGCACGCCGTGGCTCGCGACATAGAACAGGAAGGTGTCGGACGGGCGGACCTCCCTGGACAGGCGGTCGAACGCCGCCAGGATGTCCGCCCGCGTCGCCTTGCCGTCGAGCAGTTCGGTGACGTTGACGCTGTCGTAGAGCGAGGCGGCGTCCTTGCTGATCGCGGCGGTGAAGGCGTGCGCGTCGGCGACGGCGTAGTGCAGCGCCAGCGACGGGTTGACATAGTGATCGATGCCGACGGACAGGATGAACAGCCGGCCGCGCCCGGCCACCTGCGCGCCGGCCGCGCGATCGAGCAGCAGCGGCGGCGACTGCGTGAAGATGGCGCCGGCGCTGTCGTAAATGCGCAGGCCGATGGTGTTGGCGCCGGGATCGAGCGGCGCATCGACGCTGACGGTGCCGCCGGCGGGCGGGGCGGTGGTGCGGCCGGTGTTGCGGTCGTTGACGAAGACATCGAGCGGGCCGATGCCCAGCCCGCGCTGCGTCACCTCGGCGGTCAGGCGCAGGCGCGTGGCGCTGGCCGGCACGCGCAGCGTCTCACCAGGCTTGAGCGGCAGGCTGGTGCAGGAATTATCCGGCTGCGGCAGGCAGGCCGATTGCAGCGCGACCAGCGGCTGGCGGGCCAGGCGATCGCGCAGGTTGCCGAGTTCGGCGAGCCGGGCCTGCGCCGGCCGGGCCTGTCCGAGCACGCTGGCCTGCACCAGTGCCGGCGCGTAGAGCAGGCGATAGGCTTGGCTGAAGCTCACCCAGTCGGGCTGCTGGTTGGCGCCGCGGTTGAGCAGCAGGCCGACCAGATCGTTGCCGCCAAGGTCGGAATCGTCGAAGAAACCCGCGGGCGTGAACAGCACCCAGCGCTTGCCGTCGGCATGGGCGAACAGGGCCGCGCGTTCCGACAGCCCGCCCTTCAGCCCATACCAGCGCAGCGTCCCGTCGAGCAGGGCGGCGACGGCAACCTCGCCGCTCGCCGCCACGCTGACGGCCCAGGCGGGCGCCGGCGTGTCGATCCGCGACAGTTCGTGCCCATCGCGGGCGAACAGGCGAAGATGCGTGTCGGTGCCGAGCAGCACGGCGGAATTGTCGGGCAGGATGGCCGCACTGCGCGCAATCTCGTCGGGGTCGAGCGGGAGGCGGTGGCCGTTCAGCGCGGGCGCGCTGGTGTCGCGCCAGTTGGTGAGGCTGAGACCCGGGGCCGTGGTCCGCGCGGCGGCCAGTGCCGCGTCCGGCGATGCGGCGGGGGCGAGTGTCCGGCTCGCCAGGGTGAAGCGTTGCAGCCCTTTGGAGGAGGCGAATTCCACCTCCCCGCCATCGGCCGAGAGAGCGAGGCGCTGGTCGCGCGCCGGGCGCAGGTCGGCGAGCGGCGGATCGGGGCGCTGGGCGATGGCGCCATCGGGCGCAATGCGGCCCCAGCCGGGATCCTCGGCGGCATAGACCGCGCCGCCACCCGGCAGGGCCAGGATGGCGCGGATCGTGTCATGCGCCGCCGGCAGGTCGGTGGGCGTGCCGAGGCCGAAATCGCCCCAGCTGCGCAGCACGTAATCGCGGCCCCGATGGGCATAGCCGCCGGCGAGCAGGCGGACGCTGCCATGGCTGTCGGCCACCCAGGCCGCGGCCAGCAGGCCCTCGCCGGACAGGCCGGCCGTGTCGGGCGTGAAGACCGGCGCCAGGGTGCGGGTGGCAACCACGTCGATATGCAGGCG
>JAGXAV010000117.1 GCA_018971455.1 Rhodospirillales bacterium | reverse complement strand
TTGCGCACCGCCACCGTATTGTAGGTGGCGAACCACGGCTCGGCATATTTGAGCTGATCGAGCGCGACCTTGGCATCCGGGTATTTCGTCAGATAGGCCTTCATCTCGGGCAGATCATACGCGGCCACGCGCGGGGCGAAATAGCCGGTAAAGCGGCTCCACGCGCCGGACACGGCGGGGCTGGTGAGATAGCTCATCAGCTTCCATGCCGCGGCCTGACGCTCCGGCGAGTTGCCCTTGGGAAGAATCAGGCTGGCGCCGCCGATCGGCGCGGCATGGCCGATCCGCGCCGGCATGAAAGCCACCCGGTAGGGCTCCTTCATGTTCTCACGCACGAAAGACAGCGAGCCGGTGGACAGCACGATCATGCCCACCTTGCCGGTGAAGAACGCCGTGGTCACCGCATTGGCGTCGGTCACGCCCGGGGGCATCACCTTGGCGGTATTGACCATGTCGTCGAGAAAGCCGACCGCGCCGATGGTGCTCGGCTGATCGTAATAGACCTCGCCGCCCCAGGCATGGTTGTAGTACTGCCCGCCATTGGCCATCGCCAGCCCGCTGGTGATCCAGCCGAGATAATCATAGGTGCCCGGCATCATGAATCCCCAGCGCGTGGTCTGCCCATCCGCGCGCTTCACCAGCTTCTTGGCATCCGCCATCCACGCATTCCAGTCGGCCGGGGGCTGGTCGGGATCGAGCCCGGCATCCTTGAAGGCGGCGACACTGTAGTACAGCAGCGGGGTCGAGTTCTGGAACGGCACGCCATAGACATGCCCGCCCTCCATTGCGTTGGTCGCCAGCGCCGGCCAGAACGCCGACATGAACGAGGCCGGCGTCTGATGGTGGGCGCCGATCAGCCCGTCCCAGCTCGTCACCTCGTCATTGATGACGTATTCGCGCACGAAATTCGCGCTCATCAGCACCAGTGCCGGCGGATGTCCGGCCTTGATCGCCGCCCGCGTCTTGAGGTTGGTGTCATCATAGCTGCCGGTATAGACGGCGGTCACGTGGATATCCGGGTTGGCACGGCCGAAATCGCCGATCACGCGCTGCATCTCACTGGCAAGCTTGCCCTGCACGGGCACCGGGAAGAAGAAATCGATATCCGTCGCGTGGGCGGCGCCCGCGGCGAGGGTGAAGGCCAATGCGGCTGCAACCATACGCATGAAAAGCATTCCTCCTACTTCAGTCCGGAAAAAACGAGGCTGGCGACAAAGCGCTTCTGGAACACCAGAAACCCAAGCAGCAGCGGGGCGGCGACCAGCGCCGTCCCGGCGGCGATCACGCCCCATTCGCTGCCGCTCTCCGCCCCCGCCGTGAAGCTCGCCAGGCCGACGGTCAGCACCTGCCGGTCGGGCGAGGAAACCGCCATCAGGGGCCAGAGAAACTCGTTCCAGTGGGCGGTGACGGAGACGATGGCGAACGCGGTCAGTCCCGGCCGCGCCAGCGGCAGCAGCACATGGCGGATGACCTGCAGATGCGTCGCCCCGTCGATGCGCGCAGCATCCTCGAAATCGCGTGGAATGGCACGAAAACTCTGGCGCATCAGAAACACGCCGAAGGCCGAGGCGAAATACGGCGCCATGATGCCGAGCAGGTGATCCTGCATGCCGAGCCGCGAAATGGTCAGCATGTTGGGGACGATGAGCACGGTGGGCGGCAGCAGCAATTGCAGCAGAAAGGCGATGAAGACGTATTCGCGGCCGCGAAAGCGCAGCCGCGCAAAGGCGTAGCCGGCAAGGCTGACGCTGACCCATTGCACGATCAGAATCCCGCCGCAGACGATCGCCGTGTTGAGGTACCACAGTGCGAAGTGGCCGGACTGCCAGGCTTCACGGTAATTGCCGAACGTGAACGGCGGCGCCGGCATCAACGACGCGATATCCGCAGCCCCGGCCAGCCCCGGCCTGAGCGAGGCGATTGCCATCCACACGAACGGCACCGCCCACAAGGCGGCTCCGGCCACCGCCGGAAGCCGAAGGATATGCCTACGATTCATAGTGGATTCCGCGCTCCAGCCCGCGCAGGGCGAGCACCGCGAGCGCCAGAAGCATCGTCACGCTGACCAGCGTTGCCGCCGCCGCGAGGCCGGCATCGTAATTCTGCTCAGCCTGCTGATAGATATAATAGAGCAACATGTTGGTGGAGTCCGATGGGCCGCCTTGGGTCATCACCACCACGTGATCGATTTGCGTCAGGCCATTGAGCAAGCCCAGCACGACGAGGAAGCCGATCGTCGGCCCCAGCAGTGGCAGGGTGACGTGGCGCAGCCGGGCCCATCCGCCAGCGCCATCCAGCCGCGCCGCTTCGTGGAACTCCTCGGGAATGCCCGCCAGCCCGGCGAGGCAGAACAGCATGTAGTAGCCGGTGTTCTTCCAGATCGTGATGCCGATGATCGCCCCCAGCGCGAGATCCGGATTCCCCAGCCAGTTGGTGGCGCCGATGCCGAGCCTGGCCAGATACCAGTCGAGCAATCCGGCACCCGGCAGCAGAATGAAACTGAACAGCGCGGCGGCGCCGACCAGCGGGATCAGCATGGGCAGCACCACCATGGTGCGGAGAATCGCGTTCAAGCGCGTGGTCTCGCGCAGCAGAAGCGCGAATCCGAGGGCCAGAACCAGGCTCGGGATGATGGTTCCCAGGGTGTAGAGAGCCGTATTGGCAGCCGCGGCAAGAAAGTGCCGGTCGGCCAGCAGGCGGGCGAAATTTCCCAGCCCCCATGTGGGCCGTTGCCCGAAACCCTGCTCGGTGAAAGCGCGCAGCGCGGTCGTCAGCACTGGCCAATAGGTGAAGGCCGCAAGAAAGGCGAGCGACGGCGCAAGCAACCCGGCCGCGACGATCTCCGGCGTACGGCGCCGCCACACCCGGCCCCGCGGGCGCGCCGGCAAAGTCAGAGACGCAGTGTGCTGCACAGCGTATTCCATATGGGGCTGCGCTGATACAGGCCCAACGATGATGCCGATGTGACGGAAATCCGACGTCTCGATGACATCAATGCGGTTGAGCGGCGCGGCGCCCGCCGCGTATAAGGCCGCATCGCTCAGGAAGAGTGAATGACCGCAGGATCTGAACGGCACACCGGGCTTCGTGACAACGGATCGGCGTTTGCCGACCTCACACCGGGCTCGGAACTGAGCGGCCCGGGCGCGATCCCGCTCGACCCGTCGCTGGACTCCAATCCGCTCCTGCTGCCGGTCTCCCCGGGATCAATCCCTCCCGCGCCGGCACCTCGGACGGGCGTGCAGGATGCCACCGGGCCGATCACCAGCACCGTCGGCACCACCGGCGACACGGCGATGAACGCGCCCACGGCTCGCAGCACCTACGGCGTGAGCGGCGCGGGCGTCAAAATCGGCATTCTCTCGGACAGCTTCGCCACCACCAGCGGCGCCGCCACGGCGCTCGCCACCGAGGAGGCCGACGGCGATCTGCCGTCCACGGTCACGGTGCTGAGCGATTATTCCGGCGGGGCCGATGAGGGCCGCGCCATGGCAGAACTGGTGCACCAGGTGGCGCCGGGCGCCCAGCTCTATTTCGCCACCGCCTTCGGGTCGGAAGCCGCTTTTGCCAACAACATCCTCGCTTTGGCCGCCGCCGGCTGCAAAGTCATCGTCGACGACGTCACCTATCTCAGCGAGCCGTTCTTCCAGGACGGCGGCATCATTGCCGCCGCCGTCGAGAAAGTGATCTCCGAAGGCGTCAGCTACTTCACCGCCGCCTCCAACGAGGGCAGCAATTTCTACGAAGCCGCCGTGAACCCGACCTCCGGCAAGCTGCCCGGCGGGGGCACGAATCTGAAACTGCAGAATTTCGGCGCCTCGGCCGCGGCGGCAAGCGGCAGTTCCACGCTGCAACAGATCACCGTCGCCGCCGGCGTCACCATCCAGATCTCCCTGCAATGGACCCAGCCTTTCGCCTCGATCAGCGGCACCGGCACGGCCTACGGCGTCACGCTCTACCTCTACGGCAGCAACGGCAACCAATTGACCAGGAGCGGCGCCTCGCCCGGCAGCGACCCCGTCGACACCGTCTCCTACACCAACAGCTCCGGCGGCAGCGTCGCCATCGATCTGGCGATCTCCTACAGCGGCACCGTGGCCAGTGGCGATGTGCTGAAATACATCGTCTATGACGGCGGCACCGTCGCCAACGCCACGATCAACGACAGCGCCGCCGGCATCGGTTCGGGCAGCGTCATCGGCCACGAGGTGGTCGCCACCGCCAACACCGTCGGCGCGATCAATTCCACCAATCTTTCGGCGGCGGAGAGCTTCTCCTCGGTCGGCCCCGGGCTCACCTACTACACCGCGACCGGCACACGGCTCGCGACGCCGATCTCATCGAACAAGGTCAATTTCCTCGCCCCCGACGGCGTGACCACCAGCGTCACCGGATTCGGCACCTTCTTCGGCACCTCCGCCGCAGCCCCCGACGCCGCGGCCGTCGGCGCGCTCATGCAGCAGGCCAATTCCAACCTGACGCCGGCGGAGATCTCCGCCTATCTCGAACAGACGGCGACCAGCATCGCCGGCTCCGTCACGCTCACCGGGGCCGGCCTGGTCAATGGCAACGCCGCCGTCGCCGCGGCCTATGGCATTGCCTGGGCGCAGGCCTCCGGCGGCGTGTGGAGCGACGCCGCCGGCTGGGCGGGGGGCGCGGTGCCAACGGCGCTCAACCCGGTGACGCTGGCCGATGACCAGGGCACGCTCACGGCCGCCTACACCGTCACCGTGGACATCGCGACCGCGGCGGCGATGACGCTCTCGGTCGGCATTCTCGGTGCCGTCCCGGCGACGCTGGACATCGCCACCGGCGCCATGCTCGCCATCGGCGGCGGTGTCACCATCGGCGGTTTCGGCAGCGTCGTGGTGGGCGGCACGCTGGCCATCGGGGGCGGCCTGTCGGGCGGCACGCTCACCCTGCAGGCCGGCAGCGTCCTCGATGTCACCACCAGCGCCGCGGCCACGCTGGTCGGCGGCCTGACCACCACCCTCGTGCTCGGCGGCGGGGGGCAGACGCTGATCGACTTCATCGGCCTCGCCTACAACGCCGCCGACACGGTGACCTTCGCCTCGGGCACCGACTTGCTGAGCCTGACAAATGGCGGCACGGTGCTGAGCACGCTGCAACTGGCCGCGCCGACCGTGCCCTTCGTCTTCACCACCGGCCACGACAGCAGCGGCCACGAGGTGGTCACCATCGCCTGCTACTGCCCCGGAACGCGCATCGCCACGCCGGATGGCGAGGTGCCGGTCGAGAAGCTGGCGATCGGCGATATCGTGCTCACCGCCGCCGGGCGGCCGCGTCCCGTGCGCTGGATCGGCCGGCGCAGCTATACCGCGGGGCAGATCGCCGCCCAGCGCGGCCTGCTGCCCATCCGCATCCGCGCCGGCGCCATCGCGCCACGCCGCCCGCGGCGAGACCTGCTGGTCTCGCCGGAACACGCGCTGCTGCTCGACGATGAGGGCGCGCGCGTGCTGGTGCCGGCTGGCCGGCTGGTGAATGGCGTGAGCATCCGCCGCGACCCGGCGGGCGCCGGCGTGGCGTATATCCACGTCGAACTCGACAGCCACGACGCCATCCTCGCCGAGGGCCAGGCCGCCGAAACCTACCTCGCCCAACCGCTCGCCCATCCCATGGCCGCCGGCAGCAGCCGCGCCACCTTCGCCAATGCCGCCGAATATGCCGCCCTCTACCCGAACGCCACGCCGGGCGGCGAATTCTGTGCACCACGCGTGGAGGGTGGCGCCGTGTTGGCCCGCATCCGGGCGCGGCTGGACGCCCAGGCCGGCTTCGCCCCCGGCCCGCTCGACGGCCATGTCGACCGCGCCGATCACGTCGTCATCGGCGGCTGGGCGCACGACGCCGGCAATCCCGCGAGCCCGGTCCTGCTCGAGATCCTGGTCGATGGAGAGCCCGGCGGGACCGTGCTGGCCGAGCAGCCGCGCGCCGATCTCGTCGGCCTCGATCGCGGCGGCGGATTCTGCGGCTTCGCCCTGCCCCTGCGCGCGCCGCTGGATCCCGACCGGGCGCACCTGGTTTCCGTCCGCCGCGCCGCGGACGGCGCCGAGCTACGCGGCAGCCCGGTTCTGATCGATCGCGCGACGGATCGCGCCACCACCCGTGTCGAGGCGCTGCTGGATCAGCTCGCCGACACGCGCGAGAGCGAAGCCGCCGGCGTGGCCGCCATTCTCATGCGCCAGATCGACCGCCTGCGCGGCCTGCGCGCACCGGACCACCACTGACAGCGGCCACCGCCGGGCGAACCCGGCACCAGCTGCGCCTCACACGTCGAGATTGGCGACCTTCAGGGCGTTGCTGACGATGAAGTCGCGCCGCGGCTCGACCACATCGCCCATCAGCGTCGAGAACACCTGTCCGGCATCCTCCAGATCCGCGACGCGCACCTGCAACAGCGTGCGCACCGCCGGGTCGAGCGTGGTCTTCCAAAGCTGGTCGGGGTTCATCTCGCCCAGCCCTTTGAAGCGCTGGATGGTCAATCCGCGGCGGCCATGGGCGATGATCCGCTCGAATGCGCCGGCGGGGCCCGTCACGACCGTCTCCTGCGTGTCGAGCCTGAGCCGGGGCGGGGTGGCGAAGCGCGCCGCCAGCGCCTCCGCCCGTTCGTCGAGCC
>JAGXAV010000116.1 GCA_018971455.1 Rhodospirillales bacterium | reverse complement strand
CCCGGCAGGATGGCGACCGGCGCCAGGCCCTGCAGGTCGAGACGCTGGATGGCCGCGGCGGTGCGTTCGACGATGCGGGCCAGCACGGTGCGCGGCAGCGCACCGTCGATGATCGCCGCCTCGAAATCGACGACGGCGTTGGCGGCGACGATGGCCTGGGCGAGATCGTCGGCGGCGCGGGCGATCCAGTCGTCGAGAATGGCGCCGAGACCGCCCCAGTCATCCGGTGTCCGCCACAGGGGCGAGGCATCCCGCCCGGCGGCGGTCAGCGCCTTTTCGAGCACGTGGATGGAGGCGCTGCGGATGAGCTGCTGGCGGTGAGGGCGGCCGCCGGGCAGACGGCTGGTGACCGGCACCGAGCCGATCGCGCCGGCATTGCCGGTGCGGCCGAGGAAGAGGTTGCCGTCCAGAACCAGACCGCCGCCGACGAAGGAGCCGATGAAGATGTGCAGGAAGTCGCGATAGCGGAAGCCTTCGCCGAAGAACAGCTCGGCGGCGCAGGCGGAGGTCGCGTCGTTGCAGAGATACACCGGGATCGGCACCATCGCGCCGAGTTCGCGGCGGATGTCGAACTCGCGCCACCGGTCCATCACGGCGCGCGGGGCGCCCACCTCGCGCTCCCAGTTCCACAGCTCGAAGGGAATGGCGATGCCGAGGCCGGCGATGCGGGCGCGTTCGCGGGGCCGCATGCCGGCCAGCATCGCCTCCGCCCGGGTGGCGACGAAGGTGCAGACGGCGCGCGGCTCGGGGTAGGCGTGCGGCTGGCTGGCGGCATGGCGCACGCGGGCCGTGAAATCGAGCAGCACCAGGTCGCTGCTCTTGCGGCCGATCTTCAGCCCCAGCGCGAACGCCCCGCCGGGCGCGAGCGCGAAGGGCACGCTGGGCTGGCCGACCCGGCCGCGCCGGGGTGGCAGGCGGCGCAGCAATCCGTCGGCCTCCAGGCGCTGCACGATCACCGTGGTGGCCTGCGCGGAGAGGCCGGTGAGGCGCGCGATCTCCGCCTTGGGCAGCGCCGCGTGGCGGCGGATCAGCGAGAGGATGAGCCGCTCGTTGTAGAGGCGTACGCCGCTCTGCGAGGTGCCGCGGCCCAGCTCGGCGATGTGCGGCGGCGTGGGGGGTGTCGGTGCGGCGGTGGCGATGTCGCCGGTCAGGTCCATGGCGCGGGTCCGGGGAGATCGTGTCGGGACGCGAAGCATGGCGCGCGGGGCGGCGGGGCGTCAATAAATCAATTGAATTGAGTTATCCTTGACAGCGCAGCCCCGGATGCAGAACATGGCCGCCAGCATGACGAAAATGCGCGCCACCAAGAATGCACACCATCCAGGGGGAAACAGATGACACCGAGCTTCCGCGCCATCGCGAGCGCCGCCATCCTCGCTGCTGGACTGGCCGCGGCCGGCCCCGCCTCGGCCGCCGGCGTGATCGTCGGCCTGGTGACCAAGACCAACACCAACCCGTTCTTCGTCAAGATGCGCGAGGGCGCGCAGGCAAAGGCGAAGGAGCTGGGCCTCGACCTGCGCAGCTTCGCCGGCAAATATGACGGCGACACGCAGTCGCAGATCGAGGCGATCGAGACGCTGATCGCCGCCGGGGCCAAGGGCATCATCCTGACGGCGAGCGACACCAAGGCGATCGTTCCCACCGTGCTCAAGGCGCGCAAGGCCGGCGTGCTGGTGATCGAGCTCGACACGCCGCTCGACCCCGTCGATGCGGCGGACGCGACCTTCGCCACCAACAATTTCGAAGCCGGGAAGCTGATCGGCGAATGGGCCAGCAAGACCCTCGGCGCGAACGCCGCCAAGGCCCGCATCGCCATGCTCGATCTCGTGGCCAGCCCGGTCTCGGTCGATATCCAGCGCGACCAGGGCTTCCTCAAGGGGTTCGGGATCGACATCAAGGATCCCAACAAGATCGGCGACGAGACCGACAAGCGCATCGTCGGCCATGACGTGACGGCGGGTGCCGAGGAAGGCGGGCTGAAGGCGATGGAGAACCTGCTGCAGCGCGACCCTTCGATCAACCTCGTCTACACCATCAACGAGCCGGCGGCGGCCGGGGCCTATCGCGCGCTGAAGGCGGTCGGCAAGACCAAAGGGGTCACCATCGTCTCGATCGATGGCGGCTGCCCGGGGGTGAAGAACGTCAAGGCAGGCATCATCGGCGCCACGTCGATGCAGTTTCCGCTGCTGATGGCGGCCAAGGGCGTCGAGGCGGTGGCCGAATACGCCAAGACCGGCAAGAAGCCCGCGCCGACGCCGGGGCTGAATTTCTTCGATACCGGCGTGCAGCTCATCACTGACCACCCCGTCCCTGGCGTGCCTTCGATCGGCACCGCCGAGGGCCTCAAGAAGTGCTGGGGCTGACCCTCGGCTGATGGCACCCCTCCCCGCCGGCGGGCCGGGGAGGGCGCCCGAGCCTCGCCGCCCGTGAGTCCATCCCTGTCGAGGAGAAGTCCGGACATGCCAAACGATCCGCGCACCCCCGAACAGCCTTCGGCCACCATCGTCACCGCCACCGTGACCAGCGTGACCTACGAGGCCGGGCTCGCCGCCGCGCCCGGCGAGGTGGCGAGCTTCGAGAGAGACGACACCTCGCTGCTGCGCCGCCTGCGCGGCTTCCTGCACGCCAACCCGACGGCGATCCCGGTCATCGTGCTGCTAATCAGCATCGCCGTGTTCGGCACGCTGGTCGGCCATCGCTTCTTCGACCCGTTCGATTTCTCGCTGATCCTGCAACAGGTGATGATCATCGGCGTGATCGGGATCGCGCAGACGCTGATCATTACCACGGCCGGCATCGATCTGTCGGTCGGCGCCATCATGGTGCTGAGCTCGGTGGTCATGGGCCGGCTGGCGATCGACAACCATGTGCCGGTGGCGCTCGCCCTTGCGGCGGGGCTCGCGGTCGGCGCCGCCTGCGGGCTGGTGAACGGCCTGATCATCGCGCTGGTGCGGCTGCCGCCCTTCATCGCCACGCTCGGCACGCTCAACATCTTCTTCGCGCTGAACCTGTGGTACTCGAACAGCGAGACCATCCGCAGCGAGGATATCGAGGCCAAGGCGCCGGCGCTGCAATGGTTCGGCCACGCGATCGATGTCCATGGGGCGCGGCTGACCTATGGCTCGATCTTCATGATCGCGCTCTTTGTCCTGTTCGCCTACCTGCTGTCGAGCACCGCCTGGGGGCGGCATGTCTATGCCACCGGCGATGACGAGGAGGCGGCCAGGCTGGCCGGCATCAGCCCGCGGCGGATCTACCTTTCCGTCTATACCCTGGCCGGGTTCATCTGCGCGCTCGGCGGCTGGGTGCTGATCGGGCGCATCGGCTCGGTCAGCCCGCAATCGGGGCAGACCGCCAATCTGGACTCCATCACCGCGGTGGTGATCGGCGGCACCAGCCTGTTCGGCGGCCGCGGCGCCATCATCGGCACGCTGATCGGGGCACTGATCGTCGGCGTGTTCCGCAACGGCCTGGCGCTGGCCGGGGTGGACGTGCTGTGGCAGGAGCTCGCCGTGGGGGTGCTGATCATCGTCGCCGTCGCCATCGACCAGTGGCTGAGGAGGATCGCGCAATGAGCACGCAAGGTCCCATCCTGGAGGCGCGCGGTCTCGTCAAGCGGTATGGCCGGGTGACCGCGCTGGATCACGCCGATTTCTCCCTCAACCGCGGCGAAATCCTGGCGGTGATCGGCGATAACGGCGCCGGCAAATCGACGCTGATCAAGGCGCTGACCGGCGCCGTCGCCCCTGATCACGGCGACATCCTGCTCGACGGCCAGCGGGTCGTGCTGCGCTCGCCCCATGATGCCCGCCTGCTCGGCATCGAGACGGTCTACCAGAACCTCGCCCTCTCGCCGGCGCTGAGCATCGTCGACAACATGTTCCTTGGCCGCGAGCGGCGTTGCGGCGGCCTGGCGGGGTTGTTCCGGAAGCTGGACCGCAGGACGATGCAGCGCGAGGCACGGGAGAAGCTCTCCTCGCTCGGTCTGCTCACCATCCAGAACATCAACCAGCCGGTGGAGACGCTGTCCGGCGGGCAGCGCCAGGGCGTGGCCGTGGCGCGCGCCGCGGCGTTCGGCAGCCGCGTCGTCATCATGGACGAGCCCACTGCGGCTCTCGGCGTGAAGGAGTCGCGGCGCGTGCTGGACCTCATCCAGGATGTCCGCGCCAAGGGGCTGCCGGTGGTGCTGATCAGCCACAACATGCCGCATGTCTTCGAGATCGCTGACCGCATCCACATCCACCGGCTCGGCCGCCGGCTGGCCGTGGTCGATCCCAGGCAGTGCAGCATGTCCGATGCCGTGGCGATGATGACCGGAGCGATGGCGCCGCCCGCGGCGGCGGCGTGAGGACCGTACCATGACGGCCAGACCGGGGAAGGCTTGACCGGGCGGGCGCATCGGTCTCCCATCCGCCGGGAAACGCCGGATGGGAGAACACAGATGCGCGCCTGGGCCGTGGTCGAGAATGAGGCTCCGCTGCAGGAGATCGAACTGCCGACGCCGGAGCCGGCCGGCACCCAGGTGCTGCTGGAGACGACCTATTGCGGCGTCTGCCACTCCGACCTGCATATCTGGGAGGGACGCTACGACCTGGGCGGCGGCAAGGTGATGAACCTCAAGGATCGCGGCCTCAGCCTGCCGATCGCCATGGGCCACGAGATCGTCGGCCGGGTGGTCAAGCTCGGGCCGGATGCCAAGGGCGTGAAAATCGGCGATATCCGCATCGTCTTCCCCTGGGTGGGCTGCGGCACCTGTGCCGCGTGCCTGGCGGAGGAGGACAATATGTGCCTGACGCCGAAGAGCATCGGCGTTTATCAGAATGGCGGCTACGGCACGCACGTGGTGGCGCCGCACCCGCGCCATCTGGTCGATCCCGGGGCGCTCGACCCGGCGGTGGCGGCGACCTATGCCTGCTCCGGCATCACCGTGTTCTCGGCCATCAGGAAGGTGATGCCGATGCCCGCCGACGAGCCGATCGTGCTGGTCGGCGCGGGCGGGCTGGGGTTGAACGCGATCGCCGTGCTCAAGGCGCTGAAGCATCGCGCCATCGTCGTCGTCGATATCAGCGCAGAAAAGCGCGCCGCCGCCGCCCAGGCCGGGGCGAGCCGGACGGTGGACGGGTCGGGCGAGGGCGTGACGGCGCGCATCGTCGAGGCATGCGGCGGCCAGCCGGGCGCCATCATCGACCTGGTGAACGGCACCGCGACGGCGCGCTTTGCCTTTGACGCGCTGCGCAAGGGCGGCAAGCTGGTGCAGGTTGGCCTGTTCGGTGGCGAGCTGACGCTGCCGCTGCCGCTGATGGCGATCCGCGCGCTCACCGTCCAGGGCAGCTATGTCGGCAACCCGAAGGAGCTGCGCGAGCTGGTGGCGCTCGCCCAGGCGGGCGACGTGCAGAAGCTGCCCGTCACCACCATGCCCCAGCGCGAGGCCAATGCGGCGCTGATGCGGCTGCGCGACGGCAAGGTGGTCGGGCGGATCGTGCTGAAGGCGGACGCGGCATGAGCGACATCCTGATGCGCCGCTCGGTGGTGCTGCGCCGGCGGCCGAGCGGCGAGCCCGCGCCCGATGATTTCGAGGTGATCGAGGAGGTGGTGCCGGCCCTCGCCGCGGGCGAGGTTCTGGTGCGGACGATCTACCTGTCGATCGATCCGTACATGCGCGGACGGCTGTCGGACCGCAAATCCTACGCCGCCCCGGTGCAGATCGACGCGCCGATGACCGGCGAGAGCATCGGCGAGGTGGTGGCCTCCGAAAGCCCCGCCTTCAAGCCGGGCGACATCGCGCTGGGCGCGCGGCTGTGGCAATCCCATTGCGTGGTGCCGGCGGCCCAGCTGACGCCCATCGCGCGCGGCGCGGCACCGCTTTCGGCCTATCTGGGCGTGCTCGGCATGCCGGGGACGACGGCCTATTCGGGCATGAAGGATATCGGCCAGCCCAAGCCGGGCGAGACGGTGGTGATCTCGGCGGCGTCGGGGGCGGTGGGCTCGGTGGCCGGGCAGCTTGCCAAGCGCGCCGGCGCGCGGGTGGTAGGCGTGGCCGGCGGGCCGGACAAGTGCCTGTGGGTGCAGGAGGCGCTGGGCTTCGATGCCTGCGTCGATCACCGCGTGGCGCATTTCTCCCGCGCGCTGGCCGATACCTGCCCGGCCGGCATCGACGTCTATTTCGAGAATGTCGGCGGCGCGGTGCAGCAGGCCGCCTTCGCCCAGCTCAACACCTTCGGCCGCATGGTGATGTGCGGCATGGTGGCGCAATACAACGACACCGAATTGCAGCCCGGGCCCAACCTCATGTCGGTGGTCGGCAAGCGGCTGCGCATCGAAGGGCTGATCGTCTCCGACAAGCCCGAACGCTTTGCCGAGTGGCGCGCGCTGGCGGCGCCCTGGGTGCAGGAGGGCAGCCTGCGCTGGCGCGAGACGGTCATCGAGGGGCTGGAGAGCGCCCCGGAGGCGCTGCGGATGGTGCTGCGCGGCGCCAATTTCGGCAAGATGGTGGTGCGCGTGGGGCCGGGGTAGCGCCGCGCCATCATCCTTTCGCCAACTGGTCCCAGAGCAGCTGCGGCGCGACCGGGAGCGTGATCGAACCGGTCGGCCATGGCGGCTCCCGTTGCACCGGCGTCCGGCCCGGCGGGCATCCTAGGGTCGGTTGAAACGGTCTTGAATTGAGTGCCGCGCGC
>JAGXAV010000115.1 GCA_018971455.1 Rhodospirillales bacterium | reverse complement strand
CATCGTCACCACGCGGTCGGCATAGGCCGCGATGTCAGGTTCGTGGGTGACGACAATCACGGTGACGCCGCGCGTGCGATTGAGGGCGGTCAGCGTCTGCATGATGTCGTGCGACGTACGGGAATCGAGATTGCCGGTGGGCTCGTCCGCCAGCAGCAGGCTGGGCGTGTTGATGAGCGCGCGCGCGATTGCCACACGCTGCTGCTGGCCGCCCGAGAGCTGGCCGGGCGTGTTGCGCTCCCGCCCGGCCAGGCCGAGCAACGCAAGCACCTGGCGGGCGCGCTGCAACCGCGCGCCCGCCCGCACCGGACCGGTGGCGGCGTAGAACAGCGGCAGGGCCACGTTCTCGATCGCGCTGGTGCGCGCCAGGAGGTTGAAGCTCTGGAACACGAAACCGAGGCGCTCGGAGCGGATCTGCGCGAGGGCGGTCTCGCTCAGCCCGGCGACGTCGATCCCCTCGAAGCGGTAGCGGCCGCGATCCGGCCGGTCGAGGCCACCGAGGATTGCCATCAGCGTCGATTTGCCGGAGCCGGAGGCCCCCATGATGGCGACGAACTCGCCGCGTTCGACCGCCAGATCGACCCCGTCGAGCGCGTGGACATCGACGTCGCCCACCCGGTAGGTGCGCGAGGCGGCCTCGACCTGGATCAGGAGGTCGGCCATCGGCGCCGGCCGCCCGTCAGAGCCGCGGCGCCGGCGCAGCACTCGCCGCGCTCGTCGCGGCGGCGTGCTGCTGGCCGAGGATCACCCGGTCGCCGGATTGCAGGTCACCCTGGAGAATCTCGGTGTTGGTGGCGTCATCGAGTCCGGTCGTCACGGCCACGGCCACCGGCTTGCCGGCGCGCAGCACCCAGACCCGGCTGGTTCCGGCCGCCGCCGCCGGGGCACCGGGCGGGCTGAAGCGCAGCGCCTGATCGGGCACGCGGAGCACGGCGGTGCGCTGGGCGGTGATGATGTCGGTCGCCGCCGTCATGCCGGGCCGCAAGGCCAGGTCGGCATTGTCGAAGCCCACCACCACATCGTACGTCACCACGTTCTGCACCGTCTGTGGCGACTGGCGCACCTGCACCACGGATCCGTGGAACACCCGCCTCGGATAGGCATCGACCGTGAAGCTGGCCGGCTGGCCGCTCTTTATGGCGCCGATATCGCTCTCGCTGACATTGGTATCGACCTGCATCTTGGTGAGATCGGTGGCGATCAGGAACAGGGTCGGGGTCTGGAAGGTGGCGGCGACGGTCTGGCCGATGGTGACGTTGCGCGAGACCACGGTGCCGTCCACCGGCGAGACGATGTCGGTGTAATTGAGGTTGACCTGCGCTGCCGCCAGCTGGGCCTGGCGCTGCTCGATGGTGGCCTGATCGAGTGCAACCTGCGCGCCGGCCTGCTTGAGGGCGCTGCGGGCGCTGTCGGCGGTGTCCTGCGAGACATAGTTGCGCTGGGCGAGCTGCTGGTTGCGCCGGTCGTTCACCTCGGCATAGGCCAGGGCTGCCTGATCCTTGCCGAGCTGGGCGCGGGCGACATCGAGATTGGCCTGGTCCTGATCGACCACCGCCTGGTACGGCCGGGGGTCGATCTTGGCGCAGACCTGGCCCTTGCTGACCGTGGTGTTGTAGTCGCAGGAAATCTGCTGGATCACCCCGGAGACGTAGGTGCCGACGATGATCGTGAGCACCGGATTGGCCGTGCCGGTGGCGGTCACCGCGCGCGTCACATCGCCGCGGCCGACGGTGGCGGTGACGTAGAGGGTCGCAGGCGAGGGGCTCGCCAGCCACCACCAGGCGCCGGCGGCGGCAAGCAGCAGGAACAGCAGGCCGCCCGCAATGGCGCGGTGGCGCCGCGGGCGCACCGGCGCCAGCGCATCCGCTGACACCGGTGCGGCAGCCGGCGCAAGGCGGGCCGTCTGGTCTGGCATCGCGATCCCTTCCGCGCAGTCATGCACGGGCGGCGCAATGTGATCGCACGCGCCGCCGGCGCATTGACCCTGATCAATCCCCCGCCGACCAGCCCCGTGCCGGGCCGCGTGTTGATCCACGTCAAGACCGATTCCGCCCGCGCTGGCTATGGTTTCGGCGAACCGAAGCACCCATGGGGCAGGCGCATGAGCGAGGCGCGATCCGGGATCGCCGGGCGGCATGGCCGTCGCACGGTGCCGGCGTGAGCAGGCAATGGCGCCTGGTGCTGCTGGGCGTGGCGGCGGTGGCGGGCGCGTTCGCGGTGCCGTGGCTGTGGCCGCCCGTGCGGGGCCTCATCCTGCCCGCGCCGCCCGCCGCGGCCATCGACGTCGCCGGCAACATCGAGGCGCATGAGAGCGTGCTGAGCTTCACCCAGGTCGCGGCCCCGATCGTGGCGCTGCCCTTCGACGAGGGCGCGCATGTTGCCGCCGGCACGGTGCTGGCGCGGGTGGATGACCGGCTCTACCAGCAGCAGGTCGGCATCGACGAGGCCAATCTGGCGATTGCCGAGGCGCAGGTGACGGTGGCGACCAGCACCCTGGCCGCGAGCCGGCACAGCGTGACCAGCGACCAGTACGACGTGGCGCAGAAGCAGCAGGATTACGTCCGCGCCCAGGCCCTGGCCAGGACCCATGTCGTCTCCGATCAGGCGCGCGATCTTGCCTTCACCGCCGCCGCCCAGGCCGCGGCAAATCTCGCGCATGACCAGGCGATGGCGCGCGTCGCCGAGGACAATGTCGGCCTCGCCCGCGCCACCCTCGCCGCCAGCCAGGCCAGGCTGCGGCTCGATCAGGTCACGCTCTCCTACGCCGTTCTGCGCGCCCCGTTCGATGGCGTGATCGCGGTGCGCGAGGCCGAGCTGGGCGAGCTGGCCGGGCCGGGGGTCGCGGTCGTCACGCTCGACGATCTCGACCATGTCTGGCTGCGCGCCTATGTCAACGAGCCGGATCTGGGGAAGGTTCGCCTCGGCGAGCCGGCGGACGTCACCACGGATACCTATCCCGGGCACATCTATCACGGCCGCATCAGCTTCATCTCCCCACAGGCGGAGTTCACGCCGAAGACGGTGCAGACGCATGCCGAGCGGGTGACGCTGGTCTATCGGATCCGCATCGACATCGACAATCCGACGCATGAATTGCTGCCGGGCATGCCGGCCGATGCGCGGATCGCGCGGCTGCCGGCGGCACCCAAATGACCGCCGCCGCCATGGCGCCTGCCGCCGTGATGGTCGATCGGGTGAGCCGGCGTTTCGGCGCGGTCGAGGCGGTGCGGGAGGTGAGTTTCACGGTGGCGCCGGGCGAGATCTTCGGCCTGGTCGGGCCGGATGGCGCCGGCAAGACGACCCTGATGCGCATCCTGGCCGGCGTGCTCAGCCCGGATGCCGGAGCGGTCGCGCTGGACGGCATCGATGTTCGCGCCGCGCCCGAGCAGACCAAACTGCATCTCAGCTACATGCCGCAACGCTTCGGCCTCTACGAGGACATGACGGTGGCGGAGAACATCTTCTTCTACGCCACGCTGTTTGCCGTGCGCGCCAGGGAGCGCCGGGCACGCAGCGCGCAGCTTCTGGCCGCCGCCGGGCTTGAGGCGTTCAGCAACCGGCTGGCCGGCCAGCTCTCGGGCGGCATGAAGCAGAAGCTCGGTCTGGTCTGCGCGCTGATCCACACCCCGCGCGTGCTGCTGCTCGACGAGCCGACCACCGGCGTCGATCCGGTCTCGCGGCGGGATTTCTGGGCGATCCTCTACGGGCTGCGGGAGAGCGGTGTGACCATCCTGCTGTCCACCGCCTACATGGACGAGGCGGAGCGCTGCTCGCGCCTGGCCTTGCTGCATCAGGGGCGGATTCGCGCGCTCGACACGCCGGCGCGGCTCAAGCAGGCGATGCCCGGCGCGCTGCTCGCCCTGACCGGCCCCGATCCGCGTGCCCTGCGCGACGCCCTGGCCGGCGCCCCGGGCGTGCTGGGCCTGCTGCTGATGGGCGACCGGGTGCATGTGCGCGTGGACGAGCCCGAAGGCCGCATGCCCGCGCTGCACGCAAGGCTGGCGGCGCGCGGCCTCGCCGCCGCCACCATGGCGCGGATCGACCCCGGCATTGAGGACGTCTTCGTCGCCCTCCTCGGCAGCGGGGCGGCGCCATGAGCGACAGCGCCGGCCCGGCCGTGCTGGCGGAGGGCCTCAGCAAGAGTTTCGGCACGTTCACCGCCGTCGACCGGCTCGATCTTGCGATCGCGCCCGGCGAGGTGGTCGGGTTCATCGGGCCGAACGGCGCCGGCAAATCGACCACCATCCGCATGCTGAGCGCATTGCTGCGTCCGACGGCCGGGCGCGCCCGCGTCGCCGGGTTCGACGTGGTGCGCGAGGCCAATCAGGTGCGCGCGCATATCGGCTACATGTCGCAGACATTCTCGCTCTACGGCAGCCTCACCGTGGCTGAGAATCTGCGCTTCTTCGCCGGCATCTACCGCGTGCCGCCGGCGATGTTCGAGGCGCGCCGCCGCTTCGCCATCGCCATGGCAGGGCTCGAGGGGCGCGAGGATGCGCTGGTCAGCACGCTGGCCGGCGGATGGAAGCAGCGGCTGGCCCTTGGCTGCGCCATCCTGCACCGCCCGCCGGTGCTGTTTCTCGACGAGCCGACCTCGGGCGTGGAGCCGGAGGCACGGCGGCTGTTCTGGGAACTGATCCACCGCCTCGCCGCCGAGCGGGTCACCATTCTGGTCTCGACGCATTACATGGACGAGGCGGAATACTGCAACCGCATCGCGCTGATCGACCGCAGCCGGCTGGTCGCCCTCGGCAGCCCCGGCACGCTGCGCCGGCGGGAGTTGGGCGGCACGCTGCTCGCGCTGCCCTGCGCGCCGCTCGGTGCGGCACTGGCCGCGCTGCGCGACGCGCCCGGCGTGGCGGAGGCGGCGATCTTCGGGGATCGGCTGCACGTGTTGCTGGCCGCGGGCGGATTGTCGGCAGACGACCTGCCGGCTTTCCTCACGGCGCGCGGCGTGTCGTCCGGCGCCGCCCGGCCGATCGATGCCAGCCTCGAGGATGTCTTCGTGCATCTGGTTGCCGGCCACGCGGCCGCGGCGCGGGCGTGACGCCGTGAGCCCCGGCCGGCTGCTGGCGATCGCCTTCAAGGAAATCCTGCAGGTATGGCGCGACCCGCGCAGCCTGGCGATCGCGCTGCTGATGCCGCTGATGCAGATGGTGATGCTGGGCTACGGCGTCAGCCTGGACATAAGGCATGTGCCGCTCTGCGTGTTCGACCAGGAGAACAGTCAGACAAGCCGCGCGGTGGCGCAGCGCTTCGTGGCCGCGGGCTGGTTCGCGGCCAGTGCCCGACTTGGCAGCGACCAGGCGGTGCATGAGGCGATGGATCGGGCCGCCTGCATCGGCGCCGCCGTCATCCCGGCGGATTTCTCCCGCCGGCTGGATAGCACCGGCGGCAGTCCCTTGCAGATCGTCTTCGATGCCACGGACGCAAACACGACCAACATCGCCATCGGCTACGCGCAGGGCGTTGTCGCCCTCATCAGCAATCAGCTGGAGGCGCGCTGGGCGGCGGCGCATGGCGGCCCGGCCACGCGCGCGGGAATGGTCGATCTCGAGCCACGGGTCTGGTTCAATGAAGGGCTGGAGAGCCGCTACTTCATCATCCCCGGCGTGGTCGCGGTGATCCTGGCCCTGGTCGGCGCCCAGCTGACCTCGCTGACCGTCTCGCGCGAGTGGGAGCGCGGCACGATGGAACAGCTCATCTCCACGCCGGTGACGCCGTTCGAGGTGATGGCGGGCAAGCTGCTGCCGTATTTCCTGATCGGCATTTTCGACGCGGCCTTCTGCCTGCTGGCCGCAAGATTCTGGTTCGCCGTGCCGTTCCGCGGCGATTTCGCGACGTTGCTGATCACCACGGCATTGTTCCTCATCGTCGTGCTCGCGATCGGCTACCTCATCTCGGTGCGCGTGCGCAGCCAGCTGGGGGCGAGCCAGGTGGCGCTGCTGGTGACCATGCTGCCGACCACGCTGCTGTCAGGCTATACCTTCCCGATCGACCAGATGCCGGCGCCCATCCGCGCCCTGTCGCTGATGGTCTATCCCCGCTACTTCGTCACCATCCTGCGGGCGGTGTTCCTCAAGGGCAGCGGCCTCGCCGGACTGATCGGCCCGGTGCTCGGGCTCGTGGCCTACGCCGTGGTCGTGCTGTGGCTGGCCGGGCGGGCCTTTCACAAGCGGCTGGACTGAGCGATGTTCGCGCGCATCCACGTCATGCTGATGAAGGAGTTCCTGGAGCTCTGGCGCGATCCGTGGGCGATGTTCCGCCTGGTGGTGCCGCTGCTGATCCAGATGCTGGTGTTCGGCTACGCGGCCACCTTCACGGTGCACAACGTGGCGATGGCGGTGCTCGATCTCGATCGCAGCCAGGCCAGCCGCGAGGTGATCTCGCGCTTCGCCGCCACCGGACGGTTCGACATCGTGGACACCGCCCGCCGGCAGCGCGACATCACCGACGATATCGACAGCAGCCGCGCCGTCATCGCCGTCGTCATCCATGCCGGCTTTGCCCGCATGCTCGCCGGCGGGCAGGCCGCTCCGTTGCAGGTGATCGTCGATGGCACGAACTCCAACACCGCGCTGATCGCGCTCGGCTATGTCGGCAACATCGTGGCTCAGTATCAGAGCGACGGGGTGGCCGCGGCTTGGCCTGCACGCGCCGGGGCTGCAAGACCGACGAT
>JAGXAV010000114.1 GCA_018971455.1 Rhodospirillales bacterium | reverse complement strand
CGAGCGGGCGGCGGCCATGGCGATCGCCAGCAGCTTTCCCGGCGCCATCGCGCATGCCGACATTCCGGCCGCCCTCGCGCGCATGGACCTTACGGTGGCGCCCTACCTGGCGCAGGAGGATTTCTACTTCTCGCCCCTCAAGGTCGTGGAATCGCTTGCCGCCGGCTGCCCGGTGGTCGCCCCGCGCATCGGCCAGATTCCCGAGCTGGTGGCCGACGGACAGACCGGCCTGCTCTACGAGCCCGGCGATCTCGCTGCATGCCGCGCCGCCATCCTGCGCCTGCTGGACGATCCGGCGGGCCGCCACCGGATGGGGCGGGAGGCCGCCGCCCGCGCCCGCCGCGACTGGGACTGGACGCGCCTGGCCGACCGGGTGGTGCGCCGTGCGATGCGCGCGCGCGCGGAGGCGCTCGCTTGAACGGGTCGCCCTCGAGGGAAGCGGCGCCCGCGGCGGGGGGCGTGCGCCGGCTCGTCTGGCGCCAGCTTCGCGCCGAGCCGGGCCCGCTCGCCGCGGCCACGCTGGCGATGGCGGGACGGGCGCTGGTCCTGGTCGCGCTGCCATGGCCGTTGAAGTTCATTGTGGACAACGTGATCTTCGGCCATGCCCTGGCACCCGCCATGGCCGCCCTGCTGCCCGACCCGGCCACCCACCGCCTGCTTCTGCTGAACCTGCTTGGTCTCGCGGCCATCCTGCTCGGCCTCGCCGATGCCGCACTCGCCTATTCCGGCAACCGGCTCTTTCTCGATATCGGCCAGCGCGTCGTCTTCACCCTGCGCTGCACGGTGTTCGGCCATCTCGAACGCCTGACGCCCGCCTTCCATCGCGCCCGCCAGCGCGGCGAGGCGCAGTCCCGCCTCGCCGAGGATGTCGGTCAGATGCAGGATTTCATCGCCGCCCTCGGCACCGGCCTGCTGCCGCATTTCCTGACGATCCTCGGCATGATCGTGGTGATGCTTCTGCTCGACTGGCGCTACGCCCTGGTCGCGGTGGCCATCACCCCGCTGCTGATCGGCATCAGCCAGCACTGGACCGGCCGGCTGCGCGACCTGATGCGCACGAAGCGCAACGGCGAGGGGGCGCTGTGGGGCATGGCGCAGGAATCGCTCGCCGCCGTGCAGCTCGTGCAGACCCTCGGCCGCGAGAATTTCGAGGCCGGCCGCTTCCGCCTGCTCGCCGCCGCCAGCCGCGATGCCGGCATGGCCGCCAATCGCGTCCAGGCGCAATTCCCGCCGCTCATCAACCTCGTCATCGCCCTCGGCTCGGCCGTCATCACCTGGTACGGCGCGCTGCGCGTCATCCGTGGCGAGCTGACGGCCGGCGAGCTGCTGGTCTTCCTCGCCTATCTGCGCGGCCTGGTCACCCCGGCCCGCCAGCTCGCCAAGGCCGCCCCGGTGTTCGGGCGGACCGCGGTGGCGATCGAGCGGATCGACGAGATCCTGGCCGAACGGCCGGCGGTGTCGGACCGCCCGGGCGCCGGCACGCCGCAGCATTGCGAGGGCAGGCTCGCGTTCCGCGGCGTGCGTTTCGCCTATCGCGAGGATGCCCCGGTCCTGCACGACATCTCCTTCACGCTCGCGCCTGGCCGCACGGTGGCGCTGGTGGGGCCAACCGGCTCGGGAAAATCGACGCTGGCCATGCTGGCCATGCGCTTTGCCGATCCGCATGACGGCAGCATCCATCTCGATGGCTGCGATCTGCGCGACCTGCGGCTCGACTTCGTGCGCCGCCACGTCGCGCTGATGGAACAGGAGCCGACGCTGCTGGCGGCCACGGTGTGGGAGAACATCGCCTTCGGCCGCGTCGGGGCCGACCGTGCCGCGGCCATTCGCGCGGCACGCCAGGCCGGGCTCGAACCCCTCATCGCCCGCCTGCCGGATGGCTTCGACCATCGCCTCGTCGAACGCGGCGCCACGCTGTCGGGCGGCCAGCGTCAGGCGATCGCCCTGGCGCGGACGCTTCTGTCGCGCGCGCCGGTGCTGCTTCTCGACGAGCCCAGCAGCAGCCTGGACGCCGAGACCGAGGCGCTGCTGACGGCGGCCCTGCGCCGCGTATCGGTCGCCCGCGCGACCCTGGTGATCGCCCACCGGCTGTCCACGGTCGAGCGGGCCGACGAGATCCTGGTGCTGGACAAGGGCCGCATCGTCCAGCGCGGCAGCCACGCGGCGCTGCTCGCCGAGCCCGGCCTTTACGCCCGGCTGTGGCGTGCCCAGAGCCCGGCCCCGGGCCCCGGGCGGTTGATGATCGGGCGTGGCAAGGAGATGGCGCCGGAGATCGGTCTTGCGGCCGGCGGGTAAGCCGATCGCGGCGCCGGTGGCCCTGGTGATGTTACGGCACGGCCAGACGGACTGGAACGAGGCCGGGCGTTACCAGGGCCACGCCGACCCCCCGCTGAACGCCGCCGGCCGCGCGCAGGCGGGCGCGCTCGCCGCCGAGATGGCGCGGATATCACCTTCGGCGATTCTCAGTAGCCCGCTGCAACGCGCGCGCGAGACAGCGGCGCGGATCGCCGCCGTCTGCGGTGGCGCGGTCACCGTCGATGCGCGGCTGAAGGAACTGTCCTTCGGCCGCTGGGAGGGGCTGGTCCAGGCCGACGTCAAGGCGCGCTGGCCGGATGCGCTGCGCCAATGGAAACGCGCGCCCGACACGCTCCGCCTGCCCGAGGGCGAGACGCTGGCCGAGGCCGCCGCCCGGCTCGCCTCGCTCCTGCGCATGCTCGCGGGCGCGCGCGGGCCGGTGGCTCTGGTGAGTCACGACGCGATCATCCGCATCGCCATCCTGGCGGCGACCGGCCAGCCGCTTGCCGCGTTCCGCAGCATCAAGGTCGCCAATGCCAGCCTGACGCGATTCCATCTCCACCGGCCGGCCGCCGGCGGTGATGCGCCGCGGCTTCAGCTCGCCATGCCGGTGGACGCCGCGCGCTGGAGCACGATCTGACCTGATGGACTCATCAGGTCGGACGTTGCCCTAGACCGGCTCGGTGTCCAGCGCGTAGCCCGCCGCGCGCACGGTTCGCACGACGTCGAGTTCCCCCGCGCCGTTGATGGATTTGCGCAGCCGGCGAATATGCACATCCACCGTGCGCGGCTCGACATGGATGTCCGGCCCCCATACGGCATCGAGCACCTCCTCGCGCGAGAATACCCGGCGGGGATGCTGCATGAAGAACTCGAGCAGGCGGAACTCGGTCGGCCCTAGATGCACCGCACGGCCATTGCGCTGCACCCGGTGGGCGGACAGATCGAGCGTGATGTCGTGGAAATCGAGCCGCCCCTTCGTCGGCACCGTGCTGGTCCGCCGCAGCAGGGCGCGGATGCGGGCGAACAGCGCCTCCATGTTGAAGGGCTTGGTGATGTAGTCGTCGGCCCCGGTGTTCAGGCCGCGCACGGCGTCCTGGTCCTCGGTGCGCGCGGTGACCATGATGATCGGCAGTTCGCGCGTGTTCGGCCGGCGGCGGATCTGCCGGCACACCTCGATGCCGGAAATCACCGGCAGCATCCAGTCCAGCAGCACCAGGTCCGGCTGAGTCTCGGTGATGCGCGTCAGCGCCTCCTGCCCGTCGGCGGCCTCCTCCACCCGATAGCCCTGCTTCTCGAGATTGTAGCGCAGCATCGTGGCAAGGGCCGGCTCGTCCTCGACAACCAGCACCAGGGGACGAAGCATTGAGGTCGGGCCATCGGCCATGCAGGCGGTCCTTTCGTCGCGGGCCAAATTCATGCGGCGTGGGTCATCAGGCGGGCGGACGGACGACGGCATAGGCCGAGGTATCCCCCTTGGGGCGCGCATCGCTGAGCGGCTGGCCGGTGACGGCGTAATAGACCGTCTCGGCGATATTGGTGGCGTGATCGCCGATGCGCTCGAGGTTCTTGGCGATGAACAGAAGATGCGTGCAGGGCGTGATGTTGCGCGGATCCTCCATCATGTAGGTGATCAGCTCGCGGAACAGCGCGTTGTAGATCTGGTCGATCACCTCGTCGCTGCGCCAGACGTGCAACGCCTTTTCGGTATCGTCCTCGCCGAAGGCGTCGATGACCCGCTTGAGATTCTCCTGCACCAGCTCGGACATGTGGGCGAGGCCGGTCAGCGTGTAGGGCAGGCTGAACTGGTCGAGCACCAGGCTGCGCTTGGCGACATTGGCCGCGTAATCGCCGATCCGCTCGAGATCGCCGGTGATCTTGAGGGAGGCGACGATGACGCGAAGATCCTGCGCCATGGGCTGGCGCAGCGCCAGCAGGCGGATGACGTACTGCTCGACCTCGCGCTCCATCGCATCGACCTTGGGGTCGAACTCCACGGTGCGACTGGCCAGCGCCGCGTCCTTTTCGATCATCGCCCGGCTGGCCATTGCGACCTGGCTCTCCACCATGCCGCCCATTTCGGTGATCAGCACGCGCAGGCGCTTGAGCTCCTGCTCGAAGCTCTTGACAATGTGCTCGGCGTTCTCAGGCATGCGGCAAATCCTTCTCAGCCGAACCGGCCGGTGATGTAGTCCTGCGTGCGGCGCTCGGTCGGGGCGGTGAACATCTGCGTGGCGGGCCCGACCTCGACCATCTCGCCGAGATAGAAGAACGCCACCTGGTCGGCACAGCGGGCCGCCTGCTGCATGTTGTGGGTGACGATGGCGATGGTGAAATCCTGCTTCAGCTCGTCGATCAATTCCTCGATCTTGAGCGTGCTGATGGGGTCGAGCGCGCTGGTCGGCTCGTCGAGCAGCAGCACGTCCGGCCGCACGGCAATGCTGCGCGCGATGCACAGGCGCTGCTGCTGCCCGCCGGACAGCCCGGTCGCGAGCGACCCCAGCCGGTCCTTCACCTCGTCCCACAGGGCGGCGCGTGTCAGCGACCACTCGATGCGCTCATCCATGTCGCCCTTGGACAGCCGCTCATGCAGCTTGACCCCGAACGCGATGTTGTCGCGGATCGACATCGGAAACGGCGTCGGCTTCTGGAACACCATGCCGATCCGACTGCGCAGGTGATTGAGATCGATGCTCGGCGAAAGGATGTCGCTGCCGTCGAGCAGGATCTCGCCGGTGGCGCGCTGCCCGGGGTAGAGATCGTACATCCGGTTCATGCAGCGCAGCAGGGTGGATTTCCCGCAACCGGAGGGGCCGATCATGCCGGTCACGGTGCGATCGGGAAGATTGAGGAAGACCGATTTCAACGCCCGGTTGGCGCCGTAGTAGAAATCGAGGTTGCGGATCGACAGCCGCGGCGTGGCGGTGCCCGCCGCGTCAGGCGCCGCGGCGTGGCCGGCCACCGGCTCGGCAATGCTCGTGCTCATCGAAAGATCCTGCATGGGGTCAGCATCCGATCTGGGGCGATGTCGGCCCGGGAGCCACGCGGCGGGTCCGTGCCGGCAAGGGGGGATGTCCTGGTGTCGCGGGCATGCTCTAGGCCCGTTTGCGCAAGGCGATGCGCGCCACGATGTTGAGCGCCAGCACGCCGGCGGTGATCAGCAGCGCGCCGGTCCAGGCGAGCTGGACCCAGTCCTGGAAGGCCGATCCCGCATATTGGTAGATGGTCACCGGAAGGCTAGGCATCGGGCGGGTCAGATCGACCGACCAGTTGAGGTTGCCGAGGCTGGTGAACAGCAGCGGCGCCGTCTCGCCGGCCACCCGCGCCACGGCCAGCAGCACGCCGGTGGCGATGCCGTCGCGCGCCGCCGGATAGCAGATCTGCACGATGCTCTTCCATTTCGGCGCGCCCAGCGCCACCGCCGCCTCGCGCAGCGACACCGGCACCAGCAGCAGCATGTCCTCGGTGGTGCGCACGACGACGGGAATCACGATCACCGCCAGCGCCAGTGATCCGGCGAAACCCGAAAATCCGCCGAACGGGGCGACGAAGAGCCGGTAGATGAACAGGCCGATCAGGATCGAGGGCGCGGAGAGAAGAATGTCGGAGACGAACCGCACGGCGCCGCCGATCGCCGTGCCGCGGGCATATTCCGACAGGAACGTGCCGACCAGGATGCCGACCGGCGTGCCGATCAGGGCGCCGAGGGCGGTCTGGATCAGCGAGCCCACGATGGCGTTCAGAAGCCCGCCGCCGGACCCCGGCGGCTTGGTCATGTGGGTGAACAGGCCCAGGCTGATGCCGCCCAGCCCGCGCCACAGCAGGGTGGCGAGAATGGAGGCCAGGAACAGCAGCCCGATCAGCGTGGCGAGCATGCAGGCCGCCTGCACCGCCAGGCTGGCCCGCTTGCGGCGCCGGCCCAGCGCGGCCGCGATGGCCGCGTCGCGGGGGGCCGGGAAGGCGAGGGTGGGGCTCATCGCGGCGGTCTCACGCCATCGCCTTGGGCCGCAGCAGCAGCCGCGAGGCGGCGAGCACGACGAAGGAGATGACGAACAGGATGAGCCCGAGCGCCAGCAGCGAGGAGAGCTTCAGGCTGCCGGCCGGGCTTTCGGGAAATTCGAGCGCAATCAGCGAGGAGATGGTGTTGCCGGCGGCGAACAGGCTGGTGGGAATGCGGTTGGTGTTGCCGATGACGAACGTCACCGCCATCGTCTCGCCCAGCGCCCGCCCGAGCCCGAGCATGATGCCGCCCACCACCGAGGCGCGCGTGTACGGCAGCACGATGGAGCGGATCACCTCCCACGTCGTGCAGCCCAGCCCGAAGGCCGATTCCTTGAACACGGCGGGAACGGTGAGGAACACATCGCGCATGGTGGCGGCGATGAACGGGAT
>JAGXAV010000113.1 GCA_018971455.1 Rhodospirillales bacterium | reverse complement strand
TGAAGCCGTGCGCCGCGGCGCGCAGCAGCGGCGGGCCGGCCGGGTCGGCGAAGGCGCCGGGGCGCAGGGCGACGTGGCTGCCGCCAAGCTCGAGCTCGCCCTTGAGCAGGTTGGCGCCCCGCCCGGGATCGCCCGGCCAGGGGTCGCGCACGGTCTGCGCGGGCGCGTCCGGCAGGCGGGTCATGCGCGGGCTGGGCAGCCGC
The DNA here is from genome assembly GCA_018971455.1 of Rhodospirillales bacterium. Taxonomy (GTDB): domain Bacteria; phylum Pseudomonadota; class Alphaproteobacteria; order Acetobacterales; family Acetobacteraceae; genus REEB85. Next base: position 6,506 of record JAGXAV010000113.1, on the reverse strand, counting down.
GCCAGCCACAGCCGCGCCTCCCGCACCCAGGCCGATGCGGTCATCCGCCCACCGCCGGCGCCGCCGCGCTGGGCGCGGCCGACGGCTCGCAGCTTGCTGGAAACCGATGATTCATCGTCCGTTTCTAGCGACCGCACTGCGTGGCGCACAAGCCGCGCCTCAGTCACGTATCGCGCGAGCGACGAAAAACCCGTCCATGCCGCCCGTCTCGGGCCACAGCGCCGGCGTGGTGCGCAGCCAGCCATCCGCCGTCAGCGCCGCGGCCAGCCCGGGCGCCTCGGCCGCGGTGAAGGGGGCCGCGCGCAGCGGCAGGCGCGCCAGGGCGGCCGCGATGCGCGGCGCGCCCTCCTCGGGTTGCAGGGAGCACACCGCATAGACCAGCCGCCCGCCCGGGCGCAGCAGGGCGCAGGCGGCGTCCAGCAGCCGGTCCTGCCCGCCGGCCAGGGCGGCGATGTCGGCCGGCCGCTTGAGGTGGGCGACGTCGGGGTGGCGGCGGATGGTGCCGGTGGCGCTGCATGGCGCATCGAGCAGAACGGCGTCGAACGGAACGGGCGGGCGCCAGGCGGTGGCGTCGGCCTGCACGATCTCGGCGGCCAGGTGCATCCGGGCGAGGTTGCCGCGCAACCGGGCCAGGCGATAGGGATTCTGCTCGACGGCGACCACCTTGGCGCCGGCGGCGGCGAGCTGGGCCGTCTTGCCGCCCGGTGCCGCGCACAGATCGGCGACGCGCTCCCCCGGCCGGGCCGCCAGCAGGCGCGCCGGCATGGCCGCGGCCGCGTCCTGCACCCAGAAATCGCCCTCGGCGAAGCCCGGCAGCTCGGCCACGCGCGTTCCGGCCGGGTAGCGCCAGGAGCCGGTCGGAAGCGCGATGCCGCCGGGCGGGGCGGCCGCGCCCGGACGCAAGGTGAGGTCGAGCGGGGCTTCCCGCTGCTGGGCCTCGGCGATCGCCCGCGCATCGGCACCCCAGGCCGACCACAGCCAGGCCGGCGTGTCGAGCCGCGGGCCGTCGAGCCCCTCCAGGGCCGCCGGGCCGGCGGCGGCGACGCGCCGCAGCACGGCGTTGATCAGCTTGCAGAACGGCGCGAGCCCGCGCGCACGGGCCAGCCCGACGGCGGTGGCGACGGCGGCATGCGGCGGCGTGTCGAGCAGCAGCAGCCCGGCGGCGCCGAGGCGCAGGATGTGGCGCACCGGCACCGGCGGCGCCTTGGCGAGATAGGGTTCCAGCACCGCGTCCAGCGTGCCGAGGCGGCGCAGGACGGCGGCGGCCAGCCGGTGCGCCGCCGCGCGATCGCGTGCCGCGGCCGGCGGCAGGGCATCCAGGGCCGCTTCCAGCGTGCGATGGCGATCGAGCACCGCGCCGAGCAGGTCGAAGGCGGCACCGCGGGTCGCGTCGCTCATCGGGCGGCGGTCATGGTGCGTGGCCCGCAGGGGCCCGGCGCGGCGCGCATGGGCGCTCTCCTGGCAGGATCATGGGGGGCGGAACGGTGGTGGAGCTGAGGGGAATCGAACCCCTGACCTCCTCATTGCGAACGAGGCGCTCTCCCAACTGAGCTACAGCCCCGTTCCGCGCCGGGCCGATGTCGCAGACGGCCCCGCGCAAGTCAAGCGCCGGCCGGTCGGCGGCCCGCGCGGGCCTGCGGTTGCGGCCGCCCGGGCGGGCGGCTAGCTTGCGCCCCCGCAACGGGGGCCGACGCGTGATCACCATCCTCTACGAAATCCTGAGCGAGATCCTGAACCTCTATAAGTGGGCGGTGATCCTGGCCGCGGTGTTCAGCATGCTGGTCGCCTTCGGCGTGCTCGACACGCGCAACCGCATGGTCTGGACCATCGGCGATTTCCTCTACCGCGTCACCGAGCCGGCGCTGCGGCCGATCCGCAATTTCCTGCCCAATTTCGGCGGCGTCGATCTCAGCCCGCTGGTGCTGATCTTCGCCGTCTACATCGCCCAGATGCTGCTGACCCGGATCTACGCGGCCATCCTGTTCGGCAACATCCAGGGCCTGTTCCTCTGATGACGGCCTGGCGCGAAGTGGCGGACGGCGTGGTGGTGGCGGTGAAGGTGCAGCCGAAATCGCGCCGGCCCGGCGTGCAGGGCACGGAGGCCGAGGGCGCCGGCGCCGAATCCCGGCTGCGCATTGCCGTCGCCGAGGCACCCGAGGACGGGCGGGCGACACGGGCCGCCTGCGCCGCACTCGCCCGCGCGCTCGATCTGCCGGCCTCGGCGGTCGCCCTGCACAGCGGCGCCGCCTCGCGCCAGAAAATGCTGCATGTCACCGGCGACCCGACGCTGCTGGCCGCCCGGCTCGGCGCGCTGTGACGGCGCGCCTGATCGACGGCCGGGCGGTGGCGGCCGACCTGCGCGCCGCCCTGCACAGCCGCATCGCCGGCCTCGGCCTCACCCCCGGCCTCGCCGTGGTGCTGGTCGGCGACGACCCGGCAAGTGCCGTCTATGTCCGCAACAAGGACCGCGCCGCCCACTCCGTCGGCATCGCCGCGCGCACCCACCGCCTGCCGCAGGCGACCGGCGAGGCTGAATTGCTGGCGCTGATCGCCGCGCTCAACGCCGATGACGGCGTCGACGGCATCCTGCTGCAACTGCCGCTGCCCGCCCATCTCGATGCAAGCCGCGCCATCCTCGCCATCGACCCGGCCAAGGATGTCGACGGGCTGCACCCGCTCAATGCCGGCAAGCTGCTCGCCGGCAACCCCTCGCTTGCGGCCTGCACTCCGCTCGGCGTGATGAAGCTGCTCGCGGCCATCGACGCCGCCCCCGCCGGCAAGCGCGCCCTCGTGCTCGGTCGCTCGGTGCTGGTCGGCCGCCCGCTCGCGGCCCTGCTTACCAATGCCGACGCCACCGTCACCCTGGCCCATTCCCGCACCCGCGACCTGCGCGAGGAGTGCCGGCGCGCCGAAATCCTGGTCGCCGCCGTCGGACGGGCGGAGATGGTGCGGGGGGACTGGATCGCCGCGGGCGCGGTGGTGATCGATGTCGGCATCAACCGCACGGCCGATGGCCGGCTGGTCGGCGACGTCGCCTATGACGAGGCGCTGGCGGTGGCCGGCGCGCTCACCCCGGTGCCCGGCGGCGTCGGGCCGATGACCATCGCCTGCCTGCTGGAGAACACGCTCACCGCGGCCCTGGCGCGGCGCGCCCTATAATATTCCTCGCGGCGCGCCGCATAAGATCATCGCGGCGCGCCATCTCGGCCGGCAGCTCGACGCCGGTCAGCGGCGTTGCAGCGCCATCAGCGACGCGATCTCGAACGCCATCTGGGCGGCGACCTGCGCGGTGTTGGTGGTGGCGTCGTATTGCGGCGCCACCTCCACCACGTCCGCGCCGATGAGATTGAGCCCGACCAGCCCGCGCAGCAGGCGCTGCGCCTCGCGCGGCGTCAGCCCGCCGACCTCCGGCGTGCCGGTGCCCGGCGTGAAGGCGGGATCGATGCCATCGACGTCGAAGGACAGGTAATAGGGCTGCCCGCCCACCACGTCGCGGGCGCGGGCGATCACCGCCGCGATGCCCATGGCATCGACCTCCTCGGCATGGATCACCGTCATGCCGGAGACATAGGAGAATTCGTAGAGCATCTCCGCCGAGCCGCGGATGCCGATCTGGATGGTGCGCTCGGGATCGAGCACGCCGTCGAGCACGGCCTGGCGGAACGGTCCGCCATGGTGGAAGCGGCTGCCCTCCAGCTCGCCGCTGGTATCGCAATGCGCGTCGATATGGATCATGCCGACCGGGCGGTCGCGGCCGAGCGCCTGCAGGATCGGGTAGCTGATGGAGTGGTCGCCGCCGATGCTGAGCGGCACCACGCCGGCGCCGTGCAGGCGCGTGTAGAAGGCCGCGATATCGGCGGTGCAGTCGGCTAGGCTGTAGCGGCTGCGCAGCGGCACGTCGCCGATATCGGCCGCCCGCAGCTCGGCGAACGGGGCGATGCGCAGCGCGTGGTTGTACGGGCCGATGCGCTCGACATTGCGCACCGCGCGCGGGCCGAGCCGGGCGCCCGACCGGTTGGTGACGCCGAGATCCATCGGCACCCCGACCAGCGCCACCTGCAATCCGCCGAAATCCGCAAGCTCCTGCGCATCCGGCCGATAGGGCGCGTCGAGCAGCGTCGGCACGCCGCTATAGGGCAGCTTGCGCCGTCCGTCGGGCTTGAAAGCCAGAGCCAGCGCGCGGCGGAAATCGGGCTCCTGCACGTCGTCCGCCCGGCCATTGGCGAAGCGCGCGCGCAGGGCGGCCAGCTTCTCGGCGCTGGTCACGCGGCGGCACTCCGCGGCGCGCCGAGTTCGATCAGGCGGGCCCAGCGCGAGGTGGAATGCAGATGGGCATAGATCGCCGCGATCCAGCCGCGCCGGCGCCAGTCGAGGAAGGTCTCGTCGGGCACCTGGTCGAGCCGGTCGGCCTTGAGGAGCTTGAAGCCGCGGATGCGCGCCGCCCCGCCGGCGGTGAAGTTCACCGTCGCCTCCTCCTCCTCGAGCAGCCCCGCCGCGTCCAGCGCACGGGCGAAGGCCGCGGCCGCGGCCCTGTTGTCGCGGAAGGCCGAGCAGAAGGCGATCGCCTCGTTGAGCGCCGGCGTCGGCTTGCCGTCCTCGAAAAGCCGCACCCCGCCGGGGCCGCGCAGGCAGGCGGCATCCGGCTCCATGCCGACGAACACGGTCTTGGCCGCCGCGTCCTCGACGAAAATGAACGGAAAGGCGCGCACATAGGCCGGCACATACGCCTCCGGCCGCCACGTCCCATCCGCCTCCACGAACAGGTTCACCCCCTCGGTGAGGCCGAGCAGCGCCACCGGCACCGGGGTCGGCCCGGCGGTGAACAGGATGGGGAAATGCTGCGCGGCCACCTCGAACTCGCCCAGGCCCAGCGGCACGGACTGGGCGCCGGCGCTGAACCCGTATCCGGCGCTGCGATCAAGCCGGAGCGCGCCATGCACGGCCGGGTTGACGCCGACGACGCGCTTGAAGAACAGCGGCAGCGCGGGGCCTGGAACAGCGGTTTCGGACATCGCGGCGTTTCCCCTTGGCGGTGTTGGGCGCCCGCCACCGTAGCCGCCTGCCTGCCATTGTCCAGCCGACCATCGTCCCGCGAACCGCGCCCGCTCAGACCTCCAGGGCGCGCCCCAGCAGCGCCAGCGCCGCCCGCGCGAACGCCGTCATGTTCGCCGCACGGTCGCCATGGCCGGTCTCGAGCGTGATGGCCGTCGTCTCCGGCCCCGCGATGGCGAGGCAGGCATGTCCTGGCGCGTCGCCGTAGCGGTTGCCGGTCGGCCCCGTCGCGCCGGTCTCGGCCAGGCCCCAGACCGCGCCGAAACGCTCGCGCACCCGGGCGGCCATCAGGCCCGCATAGGCCTCGCTCGACGGGCGGATGTCGCGCACCGCATCGTCAGGCAGGTCGAGCAGAACGCGCCGGGCGAGGCGGGTATAGACCACGGCACCCCCGAGGAAATACGCCGAGGCGCCGGGCACCGCGAGCAGGGCCGCGCTGATCAGCCCGCCGGCCGAGGATTCGGCGATGGCGATGCTCTCGCCGCGGCGCTTCAGCTGCTCCCCCACCCGCGCCGCCAGCTCGTCCAGTCTTTCGCTCATGCGATCCTCCCCCGCCTCATTCCGGCACGCGCGGCTCCGGCCGTCCGGCCGCCGCCCCGACCTCCGCGGCATCGAGCGTGCGCACATGGGCGTAGAGCTTGCGCAGGCAGCGCCGCAGCGTGTCCCACTCCTCGGCGGTGAGCGCCGTGGCGAGCTGGCCCTCCAGCGTGCGCGCCAGCGCCACGATCGCCTGGTGCGTCTGCCGCCCGCGCCGCGTCAGCCGCAGCAGGCGCGCGCGCCCATCGGCCGGATCGGGCAACTGCTCGACCAGCCCCGCCGCCACCAGGCTCGCCACCGCCCGGCTGACCTTGACCTTGTCCATCTCCGAGCGCTCGACCACCGCCACCGCCGCCATGGTGCCGAACCGGCCGACCACCGCCATCACCCGCCATTGCGCGATCGACAGGCCGAAGGTCTCACTGTAGCGCCGGGCGAACAGGCGCGAGGCCCGGTTGGCGGCGATCGACAGCTCGTAGGGCAGGAATTCCTCCAGCAGGAAATCCTGCTCCGGCCCCGCGCCTCCTGCTCGTGCTTGCATGGGTGGTGAAATCGCTCCGCGTCCGGGCGCCATCATGCCCGCTCCACCCACGGGCGAACAGGTGCCCGGCGGCCGGCGCCCTCAGCCGACCGGCTGATCGGCCTTGAGCACCTCGCCGGCCAGATAGAGGCTGCCGCAGATCAGCACCCGCGCCGGCCCCGCCATCCGCGCCACCGCCGCGAGGGCGGAGGCCACCGTCGGCCCCGGCCGCGCCACGCCCCCCGAGGCGGCGACGATCGCCTCCACCGGCAGGGCCAGATGCTGCCCCGGCTCGGCGACCGCCCACAGGCTGGCCGCATGCGGCAGCAGGGGCCGGAGGAACTCCGCCGAATCCTTGGCCTGCTTCATGCCGACCAGCAGATGCACCGGCCGGTCG
>JAGXAV010000112.1 GCA_018971455.1 Rhodospirillales bacterium | reverse complement strand
CGGCCGCGAGGAATGATGGTCGCCTTATGAACGGGGTCGCATTCCGGCTCGTACATGGCGCAGAGCGCGTGCCCGCCTTCATGGTAGGCGGTCATCTTCTTCTCGGCGTCGCTCATCACCAAAGAGCGGCGCTCGGCGCCCATCATCACCTTGTCCTTGGCGTTCTCGAACTCGGCCATAGCCACGACGCGTTTGCCCATGCGCGCGGCGAGGAGCGCGGCCTCATTGACTAGGTTCGCAAGGTCGGCGCCGGAGAAGCCGGGCGTGCCCCGCGCGATGACCTTGGGGTCGACATCGCTCCCCAACGGCACCTTGCGCATATGGACCCGCAGGATCTTCTCGCGCCCGTTCACGTCAGGATTGGGCACCACCACCTGCCGGTCGAAGCGGCCGGGGCGGAGCAGGGCAGGGTCCAGCACGTCGGGGCGGTTGGTGGCCGCAATCAGGATCACGCCTTCGTTGCTCTCGAAGCCGTCCATCTCGACAAGCATCTGGTTAAGTGTTTGCTCGCGCTCATCATTTCCGCCACCGAGGCCGGCGCCGCGATGACGGCCGACCGCATCGATTTCGTCGATGAAGATGATGCAGGGGGCGTTCTTCTTGCCTTGTTCGAACATGTCGCGCACGCGGGACGCACCAACGCCCACGAACATCTCGACGAAATCCGAGCCTGAAATGGTGAAGAACGGCACGTTGGCTTCGCCGGCGATGGCGCGGGCGAGCAGCGTTTTGCCGGTGCCGGGGGGGCCCACGAGAAGCACACCTTTCGGGATCTTGCCGCCGAGGCGCTGGAATTTCTGCGGGTCCTTGAGGAAAGCCACGATCTCCTCAAGCTCGCTCTTGGCCTCGTCGATGCCGGCCACGTCCTCGAAGGTCACTCGGCCCTGTTTTTCGGTAAGCAGGCGGGCTCGCGATTTGCCGAAGCCCATGGCGCGGCCGCCGCCGGACTGCATCTGGCGCATGAAGAAAACCCACACGCCGATCAGCAGCAGCATGGGGAACCAGTTGACCAGGATGTGCAGCAACGGGTTGGCCTCGGCATCGGCCGGCTTGGCAATGACGCGCACGCCCTTGTCGGTGAGCTGGCGGACCAGGGTGGGGTCCTGCGGCGTGTAGGTCTCGAAGCTGCTGCCGTCGGTCTTCTGGCCGGTGACGGTGTGGCCCTGGATCACCACGTCACGGATATGGCCGGCATTGGTCTCGGCGATGAAGTCCGAATAGGCAATCTGAGAGGCAGCGTTGCGAGCGTTGCCAGGCTGGAAGAGGTTGAAGAGCACCACCAGCAGCAGCGCGATGATGACCCAGAGTGCCAGATTGCGGCCGAAATTGCTCATCATGTTCCTTGGCCCAAGACGGCCGATATGTCGTTACACAGGATCCGGACGCCAGCCAGACAACCGACCTGCCCGCCTAACATAGGGTCTCGCCGCGGTTTTCGCATCCCCAACCTCAAGAACCGACTTGCGCGGGGCTGCCGGACCCGAAAGGCGCGCCGGCTGCGGGGAAGGGGGGGTGGAAGACAACGCTGTCTGGTCCCTGGGGCAGCTCCCCCTGGTAGTTCAAGTGGGGCACGCCGATCAGGCGGCCGTTCCGGCGGAAAGCCGGCAGCGTCGCGAGCACCGCCGCGGGGAGCCGGCTCAGCTGGCGCACCCTGGCGGCGTCTACTCCAAGCGCCCCGATGCTGGCCCCGGGTACGTCAATGCGCAGGCGGAAGCGGCCATCCCAGATGCTGCCGCGCCGCGCCGGGATAGGCGGGCCCATCGCCGCGGCTTCGCGCACGAGAAGCCAGTGGCCTGGTGCCAGCCGCCCTGCCGGCAACACGCGCACACCGCCCAGCGTCGTCGGACGGGGCGCTGCCGCAATGGCCGCGATGCGCTCCAGCGAAGGCAGGTAAGAGGCCCCGGCCAGCAGGGCAAACAACCTCGCCAGCGCTTCTGCCTCGATCGGACCGGGGGAAAGCAAGGCATAGGCCTCCGGGTGCATCTCGGCCCGTTGGGCAAGCGTCGCGGCACGTGCTTCCTCGGCTGCGGCGCGACGTTTTGCGCGGATGGCGGCGGCTTTTACCGCAGCCCGCGTCACCGGACCGTCGCCGCCCGCATCGTGACGCAGGCGACGCAGTCGGGCGCGCAAGGCGGCCGGGTCAGCATTGGATGGGTCTTCGACCCATTCCAGCCGCTCCGCGCGCAGGGTCGCACGGAGGCTCGCGGGCGAGGTCGCAAGAAGGGGACGCAGTCGGCGAAGAGCGGTTGTCTCGACGACCCTCGCCATGCCCGCCAGCCCATCTGGGCCGCTGCGGCCCAACAGACGCATGGTCACGGTCTCTGCCTGGTCGGCAGCGTGGTGGCCGAGCAGCAGATGAACGATGCCGGCATCGCCACAAGCAGTCTCAAGGGCGTCATAGCGTGCGGCCCGGGCACGCGCCGCGAGGCCCGGCCCGCGTTCCAGACCGTGCAGGTGCAGGAGCCTCGCCGCGATTCCCCGCCCCTCGAGTCGCGCCATTGTGGCGGCCGCCTCGGCGGCCGAGCCGGTGCGCAATTGGTGATCGACGATCAAGGCAATAACTACGCCGTCACGCCGCCGCGCCCACTGATCGGCCAACACGGCCAGCGCCAGGCTGTCGGCGCCGCCAGAGACGGCCACGGCAAGGCGTGGCCGCGGCTCGAATGGCCCCAATGCCTCGATCAGGGCGGCAAAGGCGTGCGGCGTGATGGGCCCCACGCCCGTCGCTTTTCAGCGGCAACCAGCGCTACGGCGCGTGGCAGCGATGGGCCCCAGCAGATCCCGGCGCGGCGAGGGGAACTCGGCTTTCAGCTTGTCGAGCGTGGCACAGGCGGCGCGCTTCTCGTTGATTGCCGTCAGTGAGGTGGCGATCCCGAGCAGGGAATCCTGGGCGTGCGGGCCGGTGCGGCTGCGATTGTAGGTGTCGTCATAGGCGACAGCAGCGCCCTGGTAGTCCTTGCGACCTGCCATTGCCTGAGCGAGCAGGAATTGCGCGTCGATGCTCCGCGGTGTCCGGGGGCCGGCCAGGACCTCGCGCGCGTCGCGCTCGGCGATGGCGTAATCGCGCCGGGCAAGCGCGGCATTGCCCTCCTGCATAGCAAGCTCGGGCGTCCGCCGCGCCGGGGCTAGCGGTTTGGCCGGCCCGCCGCCGAGAGGGGCGGGCGCGGGGCTGAGCGTGGGCGCCGGCGCGGGTGGGGACGCCGTGCCGGCACCATTGTCGAGGCGGAAGCTCAGGTCGCCAATCTGCTTCGTCAGGTCGGCATTCTGCTGCTGCAGGGCGTTGTTGGTTTCATCGAGCTTGCCACGCAGGCTGCGCACCTCGTCCTCAAGCCGGTTCACCCTGTCGAGCAATGAGGCCGTGATGTCCGAGCCTGCGCCCGAATGAGCGGGGGGCGGAGCGGCGGCGCTTCCCAGCATCGAGCCGCCACTGCCGCCACCGCGGCCAAGGCGGGCACGCAAATCGTCAAGGTCGGCGCGTAGCTTGAGGATTTCGTTGTGCAGAGCGATGCCCTCGCGGCTGTCGATCTGCGCTGCCGCAGGGGCGGCGTGCAGCAATGCTGCGCCGAGCCCGAATACGAGCAGAAATGCCGGACCACGCCTCATGCCAAACTCCCTCGGCCGTTGAGAACCATATTTAAGCCGGCAGCGTACAAAGCGAAACCGGCAGCCTTATGGCTGCCGGTCCCGTTTTCGCTCGCGGCCCCCATCCAATCGCTGGATGAGGGATTACAACGCCAAGTGGATTACTTCACCGAGGTGATGGCGTTGCGGTTCTGCGCCCAGGCCTGCTCGTTCGAGCCGAGGGCAACCGGGCGATCCTTGCCGTAGCTGATCGTCGTGATGCGCGAGGCGGCAACGCCACGGGCGACCAGATAGTCGCGGTCGGCGCTCGCGCGGCGCTGGCCGAGAGCGATGTTGTATTCCTCGGTGCCACGCTCGTCACAGTTACCGGCGATCTGCACGTTGTTCTGCGGATACTTGGCGAGCCAGGTAGCCTGCTTGTCCAGCGTTGCCTTGGCGTCGGCGGTCACGGCCGACTTGTCGAAGGCAAAGAAGATACGGTCGCCGACATTGGCAACCAGATCTTCCTGGCTGCCGGGGGTCGGGCCGGCGGACACGGCGGCGGCGGGAGCCGGCGTCGGGGTGGCCGAGGAGCACGCCGCCAGCAGCGCCACGCCGGCGAAAGCGCCCAGAATTTTGATGTTCATTGCAGTTGCGTCCCTGGAAGTGGAGAGCAGCGGTGATGCCCGGACGGGCGGATAAGTCATAGCCAAGTAACGGTCATTCTACGCTCACGCCGCCTCGAGGGAAACCCCGATGCGCCGTGGGCGTCACACAACACGCTCAGCGCATACCCCCTTGACTTGAGCCTGGTCAATAACCTGCGCGGGCAGAAATCGACGAAAACACAATGTTTCCGCCGATTTGCACCCGCTGGCCTCAGGTCAATAGCGGTGACCACGCCGGATCGGAGGCGTCGGTGGGGGTGATCACCTGGCGCTCGTTGAACCCGGTGATGTCGATTGAGACCAATTTGGCGGAAAAACCATGCCCCTGACTGTCGTGGGCCGGGGTTTCCCGCCAGAACATGATAACCCGCCCGTTCGGCGCGAAGGTCGGTCCTTCGCAGTAGTAGCTCTCCGAGAGGATGCGCTCGCCCGACCCGTCGGGATGCATGACGCCGATCGCGAACGTGTTGCCCCGGAGCATGGTGTAGGCGATGAGGTCCCCGCGCGGCGACCACACCGGGGTTGCGTAGCGTCCCTGGCCGTAGCTGATGCGTTTCACCCCCGAACCGTCGGCCGACATCATGTAGAGCTGCTGGTCTCCGCCACGGTCGGAATTGAAGACGATCTGCGTGCCGTCGGGGCTGAAGCAGGGCGAGACGTCGATCGAGCCCGAATCGGTGATCCGCCGGGCGCCGCCGCCGTTGAGGCTGACGATGTAGATGTTCGAGCCGCCGGAATTGGTCGTCTCCGCCAAAATCACGCTATTGCCGTCCGGACTGAAGCGCGGCGAGAGGGTGATCCCGCCGAAATCGCCCAGCAAGCGCTGCCGCCCGGTGCCGAGGTTGAACAAATACACACGCGGCTTGTTGTTGACGTAGCTCATGAAGGCAATTTCATCCCGCGTTGGATGGAAACGCGGTGTCAGGGCGAGGAAGCTGCCATCGGTCAGGTAACGATTGTTCTCGCCGTCCTGGTCCATGATCGCCAGGCGCTTGATACGCCGGTCGCGGGGGCCGGTGCCGGCGATATAGACCACGCGGGTGTCGAAATAGCCCTTCTCGCCGAGCAGGCGCTCGTAGATCACGTCGCTGATGATATGGGCGATGCGCCGCCAGTTGGAGAGGGTCGTGGTATAGGCAGTGCCCTGTATCTGCGCCTGCGGCAGAACATCCCAAAGGCGAAACTCCACGCGCACTTTGTCGCCGCCCTGGCTCTCCACCTTGCCGGTGACCAGGGCTTGTGCCCCGATTGCCTTCCAGTCCTGGAAGTTCGGCACCGCGGCAGCCGGGGCGGCGGCTCCACCGATGAAGGCCTGCGGGTCGATCGGGCGGAAAAGACCGCATCTGCCGAGATTGTTGGTGATGACGCCGGCAATGTCCCGACCGAGGCGTTCCGCGTCGCCGGAGGCGCCGGAGAGCACGGGAATGGCGATCGGGATCGGGTCCGTGCGCGCGCGGTTGACGTCGATCACAGCGGTTGCGCCGGCCGCGCCGGTGCCGGCCGTCGGTTGGTTTTGCGCGAAGGCCGCGGGTGCTGCGAGCAGACTGGCCGCGACGCCGGCCAGCCCACGGCGGCCAAGGCTCTGATCGAGGAGGGAAACGGTGTTGAACATCATGTCACCTGCATTTTTCAGAGGCTGCTTCAAGGGTTGAACCCGGGGGGTTCAAGGGCTGAACCGGAAGGTGAGTCGCGACGGCTGGCCTGTCTGGGCGAGCTTGTCGGGCGGCACAAGATTGTCACCGCAGCGCGGATCGAGCACGGCGCGGCGGGCCCGCTCGAAAAAGGCGCGCAGGACCGGATCGCTCTCCACGCGGGCACGGTCGGCATCGGCGACCTCGACAATGCGTGCCGTGCCGGCGCGGTCCAGGGTTACGGTCAACAGAACCTGCAATTTGTCGGCGTTGAGCGCCCCTGCATCCTTGGTCCAGCATTCGCGCACCTTGTCGCCGATGGCGCCGCGCTGGGCGACGCTGAGCGTTGCCGTGATATCGCCGTGTGTGCTGCCGCCGACCGTCGGGGCTCCACCCTTGAGCGGATTGGCGCGCGCCTTTGGCGGCTCGGTCTGCTTCTGCAACGCGCGCAGCTTCTCCAGCGTGTTGTCGAGCGAGTGGGTGTCGGCGACGGCGTTCTTGCTCGGGTTGGGCTGGCTCGTGCTGCTCGGCGGCGCCGGGGGGGGCGGCACTGGCGGCGGCGGCAATGGCAGGGGAGGCTGCGGTACCGGCGGCGTCGGCGGCGCGGGCGGAGCCGGCGTCGGCGGCGGGGGTGCCGGAGTTGGCGCCGGTGTCGGCGGCGGGGGCGGCGGCGCAGGCGTCGGCGGCGGCGTGACCGCTGGAGTAGGCGGTGGCGGCGGCGGTGGCGGAGGTGGCGGCGGGGGCGGCGGCGGCGCCTCGATCGGCTTCTGCTTCGGAGCTTCCTTGGCAGGCGGTGCCGCAATCGGGACCGGCGCTTTCTCTACTGCCGGCACCGGGCCGGCCTGGTCTGCCT
>JAGXAV010000111.1 GCA_018971455.1 Rhodospirillales bacterium | reverse complement strand
AGCCTTCGGCCGGGGTCTCGCGCCGATGCAGTTCGGCTTCGACCCCGCTGATCAGGGCGGCGAGCGCTAGGCCGCCGGCCAGCTCCTCCTCCCGCGCGCCGGCATCCTTGACGCCCTCGACGTGCCAGAGGGTCGAGGAATCGTCGTCGTCGCTGGGGTCGCGGAACAGGCCGACCGTGCCGCAGGCGAGCTTCAGCGCGGCCTCGTAGACGGCGAGCGCGTGCTCGGGCACCAGCACGCTGACCGTCTCCAGGCCGGTCGCGCGCCGGGGCGGTGGGGCGATGATGCGGGCGGTGGTGCGGGCGGTCATGGGGCGGGTTCCACGAAGCGGTCGAGCAGGCGCTTGTCGCCGGCCTTGTCGAACGCGATGTCGAGCTTGTCGTCCACCGCGGCGGTGACGGTGCCGTAGCCGAATTTCTGGTGGAAGATGCGGCTGCCGACGGCGAACGGCACGGCGCGCGCGGGGCGGGCGGGCTGCTCCCACGCCTCGATGGCGCGCGGCGCGCGGGCGGTCATGGGGAAGGCCATCGGCGGCGCCGCGATCATGCGGTCGCGCTGGAGCTGGGCGGCACCCGTCCGTTCGACATGCGCCTCGGGCAGTTCGTCGATGAAGCGGCTCGGGATGCTGCTCTGCCAGTTGGCGTAGATACGCCGGTTGGCGGCGTGGCTGACGATGGCCCGCCGGCGGGCGCGGGTGAGGCCGACATAGGCCAGCCGCCGCTCCTCCTCCAGCCCCTTGACCCCGCTCTCATCCATGGTGCGCTGGCTGGGGAACAATCCTTCCTCCCAGCCGGGCAGGAACACGGTGTCGAACTCCAGGCCCTTGGCGGCGTGCAGCGTCATCAGCCCGACGCGATCGGTGGCGGCGTTCTCCTCGTTCTCCATCACCAGGCTGACATGGTCGAGGAAGCCGGCCAGGGTGTCGAAATCGGCCAGCGCGCGCACCAGCTCCTTCAGGTTCTCCAGCCGCCCCGGCGCTTCCGGCGATTTGTCCTGCCGCCACATCGCGGTGTAGCCGCTCTCGTCGAGCAGGGTGGCGAGGGTGACGATATGGCCCTCGCTCTCCAGCATCGCCCGCCAGCGCGCGAAGCCGGCGAAGAGGGTCTTGATCTCCTCGCGCGGTTTGCCGCGCAGGGCGCCTTCCTCGGCGAGTGCGAGCGCGGCGGCGGCGAGCGGGATCTGCGCCTCGCGGGCGCGCGTGTGCATGGCGCGCAGCGCCTGCTCGCCGACGCCGCGGCGCGGCAGGTTGACGATGCGCTCGAAGGCCAGGTCGTCGGCCGGCTGGTGCAGCATGCGGGCATAGGCGATGGCGTCGCGGATTTCGGCGCGCTCGTAGAAGCGCAGCCCGCCCACCACGCGATAGGGAATGGCGAGCGTGATCAGCCGCTCCTCGAAGGCGCGGGTCTGGAAGCCGGCGCGCACGAGAATGGCGATTTCGGCGAGGGCGTGGCCCTCGGCGCGCAGCGCCTCGATGCGGCCGGCGACCATGCGGGCCTCCTCGTCGGAATCCCACAGCCCGACGATGCTAACCTTCTCGCCGCCCGCATCATTGCCGCCCGGGCGCAGGGTTTTTCCTAACCGCCCCTCATTATGGGCGATCAGGCCAGAGGCGGCGGCGAGGATCGGCGCGGTCGAGCGGTAGTTGCGCTCGAGGCGGACGATGCGCGCGCCGGGGAAATCCTTCTCGAAGCGCAGGATGTTCTCGACCTCCGCGCCGCGCCAGGAATAGATCGACTGGTCGTCATCGCCGACGCAGCAGATGTTCCGGTGCTCCTGGGCCAGCAGGCGCAGCCAGAGATACTGCACGAGGTTGGTGTCCTGGTATTCATCGACCAGCACGTAGCGGAACTTCCTGTGGTACTGGGCCAGGATCTGCGGGTGCTCGCGCAGGATCTCGGTGGTGTGCAGCAGGAGATCGCCGAAATCGGCGACGTTGAGGGCGCGCAGCCGTTCCTGGTAGGCGGCATAGAGCGCGCGCGCGCGGCCATTGGCGAAATCGCTGTCCTCGGCCGGCGTCACCCGCGCCGGCGGCAGGCCGCGATCCTTCCAGCGCTGGATCAGCGCCATCAGCGCCGGCGGCGCGAAGCGCCTGGTGTCGATGCCGTCGGCCTCCATCACCTGCTTGAGCAGGCGCAGCTGGTCGTCGCTGTCGAGAATGTTGAAGCTTGCCGTCAATCCCACGAGCTCGGCGTGCGCCCGCAGCATGCGCGCGCAGAGCGCGTGGAAGGTGCCGAGCCACAGCCCCTCCGCCGGGCGGCCGAGCATGGCGCCGACGCGCTCGCGCATCTCGCGCGCCGCCTTGTTGGTGAAGGTGACGGCCAGAACCTGGCCCGGCCAGGCGCGGCCGGTGAGCAGAATATGGGCGAAGCGCGTGGTCAGCACGCGCGTCTTGCCGGTGCCGGCGCCGGCGAGCACCAGCAGCGGGCCGTCCGTGGTTTCCACGGCAAGGCGCTGCTCGGGGTTCAGGCGGGCGAGGTAGTCGGTCATACTGGCTCGGGGTTTCGCGGCGGCATGGGAGGGGTATAGGGCCTGTGGGGAGCGCCTCCAACCTGCTGCGCGGACTCGACGGCGCGCTCGCGGCCTGTGGCCGGCGGGGGGCCCGGCTGCTCGCCTTCGCCATCTTCGCCGGGCTGCTCCTGCCGCCGCTGGCCCATGCGCTGCGCTGGTTCATCACGCCCAACGTGGTCGGGCTGATGACGCTGGTGCTGCTGCGCATCGACCTCGCCGCCGCCTTCGCCCATCTGCGCCGGCCCTGGCCGCTGCTCGGCCTCGCCGCCTTCGTCATGCTGGCCTGTCCGCTGATCGTCTGGGCGGCGGTGCGCCCGCTCGGGCTCGATGCCGGCATCGCGGCCGGGATGGTGATCTACGCCACCGGCTGCTCGGTCACCTCCGGCGCGGCGTTCGCGCGGATGATCGGGCTCGACGCGGAGCTGACGCTGCTCGGCACGCTGCTCACCACGCTGCTGGTGCCGCTGACCGCGCCGCCGGTCGCCGTGGCGCTGCTCGGCATCAACCTCTCGCTCGGCATCGGCGCGCTGATGGCGCGCCTCGCGCTGGTGGTCGGCCTGCCGCTGGCGCTGTCCGTGCTGCTGCGCCGGGCGCTCGGGCCGGCGGCGCTGGCGGCGCGGGGCCCGGCGATCGACGGGCTGGTGGTGGTGGTGCTGGTGCTGTTCGGCATCGGCGTGATGGACGGGCTCACCGCCCGCGCGCTGGCCGATCCGGCCTGGGTGGCGCAGGCGATCGGTGCGGCGTTCGCCGTCGATTTCGGCCTCAACCTGCTGAGCACGCTGGCCTTCGCCTGGATGGGCTGGCGGGCGGCGGCGTCGGTCGGGCTGGTCAGCGGCAACCGCAACATGGCGCTCTATCTGGCCGTGCTGCCGGCGGCGGCCGATCCGCGGCTCGGCCTGTTCTTCGCGCTCTGCCAGTTTCCGCTGTATCTCAGCCCGCTGCTGCTGCGCCCGGCCTATGGGCTGGCCGCACGCCGAGGATATGGGCGATCGCGTAGGTCAGCTCGGCGCGGTTGAGCGTGTAGAAATGGAACTCGTCGATGCCGTTGGCCTGGAGCAGGCGCACCTGCTCGGCGGCGACGATGGCGGCGACCATGCGGCGGATTTCGGGGTCTTCGTCGGTGCCCTCGAACATGTGGCCGAGCCAGTCCGGCACCGAGGTGCCGTTCATCTCCGACATGCGCACCGCCTGGGCGAAATTGGAGACGGGCAGGATGCCGGGCACGATGGGTGCGGTGATGCCGGCGGCGAGCGCGCGGTCGAGGAAGCGCAGGAAGGTCTCGGTCTCGAAGAAGAAGGTGGTGATGGCGCGCGTGGCGCCGGCATCGAGCTTGCGCTTGAGATTGTCCAGATCGGCGCCCGGGCTGAGGGCGGCGACGTGGGTCTCCGGGTAGGCGGCCACCGAAATCTCGAAATCGGCCACCCGGCGCAGCCCGGCGACGAGATCGGCGGCATAGGCGTAGCCGTCCGGATGCGGCACGTAGGCGCCGCCGCCCGGCACGTCGCCGCGCAGGGCGACGATATGGCGCACGCCGGCCTCCCAGTAGCCGCGCGCCACCGCATCGACCTCGGCGCGCGTGGCGCCGACGCAGGTCAGGTGGGCGGCCGGGGTGAGCGTGGTGTCGCTGACGATGCGGCTGACGGTGGCGTGGGTGCGCGCCTGGGTGCTGCCGCCGGCGCCGTAGGTGACCGAGACGAAGCGCGGGGCCAGCGGTTCGAGCCGGCGGATGCAGTGCCAGAGCTGCGCCTCCAGCGCCTCGGTGCGCGGCGGGAAGAACTCGAAGCTCAGCAGGGGGGCGGGATGGCTGGCGCCGCGCGCGGGCAGGGCGCTGAAGCGCGCGCTGGTGAGCCAGCGTTGCAGGGCCGGCAGGCCCTCCGGCGATCGGGGGTGATTCATGATCGTCTTTAATGGCGGAAATCAGGCGCCATGCAAGGGGTGGCGCGGCGGCAATGACGATTCCTTTACCGCCCCCTGGTTGAATGCGCGGGGCGCGGCCATGTGCGGGAGAACGCTTTCCCGCCGCCGGGGCCGCCGCTATGGTCTGCTGCCTTCCCTGGTCCCCCCCTCGCGCCGCCGCGCGCCCGTCTGCCGCAGGAGTCCGATGCGCCTCACCCGTCTGGCCGCCGCCGCCCTGCTCGCCGCCCTGCTGGCCGGCTGCGCCACCCCGCCGCCCGCCTCGGACAAGGAGGCCACGGCCGAGTTCCGCCAGACCAATGACCCGCTGGAGCCGACCAACCGCGTCTTCTACCAGGTCAACGACGCCATCGACACGGCGGTGCTGCGCCCGGTCGCCATCGGCTATCGCGACGTCGTGCCGCAGCCGGTGCGCGACCATGTCCACAACGTGCTCGACAATCTCGGCACCCCGGTGACCCTGGCCAACGACATGATGGAGGGCAAGCCGCGCCGCGCCGGCGACACGCTGATGCGCATGCTGGTCAACACGACCTTCGGCATTGCCGGCATCTTCGATGTCGCGACCGGCTGGGGATGGCCCGCGCATGACGCCGATTTCGGCATCACGCTGGGCGTCTGGGGCATTGATTCGGGGCCCTATCTGTTCCTGCCCATCCTCGGCCCGTCCAACCCGCGCGACGCGGTGGGATTCGGCGTGGATATCGCGCTCGACCCCACCACCTGGGTGGGCAGCGGCGATGTGGTGACCGGGCTGTCCTATGGGCGCATCGCCCTCGGCGCGATTGACGCGCGCGAGCGGCTGCTGGACACGCTGGACAAGATCAAGGCGCAGGCGCTCGACCCCTACGCCACCATCCGCAGCCTGGCGCGCCAGCATCGCCGCGCCCAGATCGAGGCGGTGCGCAAGGATACGCGCGCCACCGTGCCGGACTGGTACCCGGCTGCCGCCGCGCCGACCCACTGACGCCACAGCCCCGAGGCAGGTTCATGCTGCAACGACGCCATCTTCTCCGCGCCGCGTCCATCTTCGCTGCCGCGCCCGTCTTCCTCTCCGTCTGGGGCGGTTTCGCCGCGCCGGCGCGTGCCGACGCCGCCGCGGACGATGCCCGGTTCATCGAGGCCCTGGGCAAGGATCTGGTCGCCGTGGTGAACGGTCCGGGATCGACCGCCGAGAAGCAGGCGGCCCTGCTGAAGCTGGTGGATGCGGCGGTGGACGTGGAGGGCATTGCGCGTTTCTGCCTCGGCCGCTTCTGGAGGGTTGCCACGCCTTCCCAGCAGGAGAACTACGTGTCCCTGTTCCATCGCGTGATGCAGAACAACATCACCGGCCGGCTCGGCCAGTACAAGGGCGTGAGCTTCACCATGGGCCGCACCACGCCGCGCGATGGCGATGTCGGCGTCGCCACCGTGGTGACCCAGCCCGGCCAGGCGCCGGCCGATGTGGAGTGGATCGTCGCCACCATCGGCGGCAAGCCGCAGATCGTCGATGTGATGGCCGAGGGCACCAGCATGCGGCTGACCCAGCGCAGCGACTACACCTCGTTCCTGTCGCACAACAACGACAACGTGCAGGCGCTGATCGACGCCATGCGCAAGCAGGCGCTCGCGGCGAATTGAGGGATCGCCTCGGACGGATGGAACCGTCCGAGGCGATCCGCCGGCGCTGACGATGCGGGCCAAGCCGGCGGACGCCGGCGCGTGATGCGTCCGGATCGGACCACCGGGCGCCCGCGAGGGCGCGGGAGGATGTCATGCTGGTCGTCCTTGCCGTCATTCTGGTTGTCGGGCTTGGCGTGCTCGCGCGCGCGGTGCGCATCGCCAAGGAATGGCAGCGCGCCGTGGTGCTGCGCCTCGGCCGGTTGCAGGCGGTGCGTGGACCGGGGCTGTTCCTGCTCATCCCCATCGTCGATCAGGTCGCCAGCATGGTGGATCTGCGCATCCAGACCACCGGCATCACCGCCGAGCAGGCGCTGACGCGCGACACCATCTCGGTGGCCGTCGATGCCATCGTCTTCTGGCAGGTGACGGATGCGCGGGCGGCGGCGGTGAACATCGCCGATTACCGCCAGGCGATCGAGCGCGTCGCGCAGACCTCGCTGCGCGAGATGATCGGCGCCACCGAGCTCGCCCGCCTGCTGTCGGACCGCAAGGCGGCCGACGCGCAGCTGCGCGAGACCATCAGCGCGAAGACCGAGACCTGGGGGGTGACCGCGCGCAGCGTGGAAATCAAGGACATCGTCATCCCGCGCGAGTTGCAGGATGCGATGAGCCGCCAGGCCCAGGCGATGCGCGAGAAGGATGCCCGCGTGACCCTGGCCTCCGCCGA
>JAGXAV010000110.1 GCA_018971455.1 Rhodospirillales bacterium | reverse complement strand
GATCGGCCTTTCAAAGTCCAACTCATAGGGCTATGGCGTAGACATAGTGCTCATCATCGTCGGTCGTGGCCCGCCAGTGCTCACATTGAAGCGGTCGGTTAGTAGTTTCACGGTTCCGATCTGGGTGGAGTGACCGTCGGCGAAGCCGATTTGGCGGCGAATGAGGTGCTACTACGCAAGAGCCTCGGTTGAGCCGTCATGGCGCTGGCGGTCGTTCCGCCTGCTGGAACGGTGCCGAAATTCAGGCTAAGACGGCGCCTGGCATTCAGATGGCGGTGGCGCGTTTGGGCAGTGAAGATCGGGGGCTTTCGGCCAGTCGCGCCGAGGCGGAATTGCGTCGCCTGCTGGACATCATGGCTGCCCTGCGCGCGCCCGAGGGTGGCTGCCCGTGGGATCGGGCGCAGAATTTCGAGACCATCGCGCCCTACACCATCGAGGAAGCCTATGAGGTCGCTGACGCCATTGCGCGGCGCGACTTCGCGGCGCTGCCCGATGAGTTGGGCGATCTGCTGTTTCAGGTGGTGTTCCACGCGCGCATGGCCGAGGAGGAAGGCCGCTTCGGCTTTGCCGAGGTGGCGCGCGCGATCGCCGACAAGATGCTGCGCCGTCACCCGCACGTCTTCGGCGAGGCGGCGGCGCGGGATGCCGGCATGCAGGCGCGGGCATGGGAGGAGCAGAAGCATGCCGAGCGGGCCGCCCGCGCCGAGGGGGGCACCCTCGGCGGCATCGCCGTCGGGCTGCCGGCGCTGGTGCGGGCGCAGAAGCTGACGGCGCGGGCGGCGCGGGTCGGGTTCGACTGGCCCGATGCCGAGGCCGTGCTGGCCAAGCTCGACGAGGAAGTGGCCGAGCTGCGCGCCGAACTGCCGCAGGCCGAGCCGGCGCGGCTGGAGGACGAGCTGGGCGACATGCTCTTCGTGCTGGCCAATCTGGCCCGCAAGCTGGGGCTCGATGCGGAGACCTGCCTGCGCCAGGCCAATGCCAAGTTCACCCGCCGCTTCACCGCGGTCGAGGCGGCGCTCGCGGCCACGGGCACAACCGCCGCCGAGGCCGGGCTGGAGGCGATGGAAGAGCTGTGGCAGGCTGTCAAGCGCCAGGAAGCGGCCCCGGAAACGGCCCATGAAACGGCCCCGGGGCCCGCATAGGGCGAACCGGGTCAGACTGAACGCCATAAGAACGAGGTGGGGATGAGCGATCGCACGGCGCTGGTGGTCAGCGCGCATTCGGCGGATTTCGTCTGGCGCGCCGGCGGCGCCATCGCGCTGCACGCGGCCGAGGGGGTGCGCGTGACGGTGGTCTGCCTGTCCTACGGCGAGCGCGGGGAATCGGCCAAGCTGTGGCGCCAGCCGGGCATGACGCTGGCGAAGGTGAAGGCCTCGCGCCAGGCCGAGGCGGAGGCCGCGGCCCGCGTGCTGGGCGTGCACGACATCCAGTTCTTCGATCTCGGTGACTACCCGATCAGCCTGCCGGAAACGGCGCTGTTCCGCCTGGTCGACCTGTATCGCGCCGTGCGGCCGGGCTTCGTGCTGACCCATTCGCGCGAGGACCCGCACAACCACGACCATCCGGCGGTCCATGATTTCGCGCTGCATGCGCGCATCGTCGCCCAGGCGCATGGCCATAATCCCGGGGAGGCGGTGCTGGGCGCGCCACCGGTGTTCCTGTTCGAGCCGCACCAGCCCGAGCAATGCCGCTGGAACCCGAACGTTATGCTCGGCATCGATGCGGTGTGGGAGCAGAAGCTCGCCGCCATCCACTGCATGACCGGGCAGGAGCATCTGTGGGAATACTACACCCGCGTGGCCCTGCAGCGTGGCGCGCAGGCGGCGCGCAACTCGGCCCATGCCATCACCTACGGCGAGGCCTATGAGGCGGTCTTTCCGCATGTGGTGCGCAGCTTGATGCCGCCGGCCTGACCCCGCTGGCATGGGACCGCCGGAGGGGGCCTCGCGCACCCCATATGGTTGACGGGCAAGCGGAATCTCCTATGGTCCGGGCATGTCAGCATTGCGCCACAAGACCGCCATCGCCACCGTTTCGCTGAGCGGAAGCCTGCCCGAGAAGCTCGAGGCGGCGGCGGCGATCGGCTTTGACGGGGTCGAGATCTTCGAGAACGATCTGCTGACCTTCGACGGCTCGCCGGCCGATGTGCGGCGCATCGCCGACGGGCTCGGCCTCGAGATCATGATCTTCCAGCCCTTCCGCGATTTCGAGGCGATGGCGGAGCCGCAGCGCGCCCGCGCCATGGACCGCGCGGAACGGAAATTCGACGTCATGCAGGCGCTCGGCACCGACCTGGTGCTGGTGTGCAGCAACACCCAGCCCACCAGCCTCGACGATCCGCCGCGCGCCGCCGCCGATCTGCGCGAAATGGCCGAGCGGGCGGCCCGGCGGGACCTGCGCGTCGGCTACGAGGCGCTGGCCTGGGGGCGGCACGTCAAGCGATGGCGCGAGGCGTGGCAGATCGTCCAGCATGCCGACCACCCGGCCCTCGGGCTGATCGTGGACAGTTTCCATACCTTGTCGCTCGATGATGACCCATCGGGGCTGGCCGATGTGCCGGGCGATCGCATCTTCTTCGTCCAGCTTGCCGATGCGCCGCGCATGGCGCTCGATGTGCTGTCCTGGAGCCGGCATTTCCGCAACTTCCCCTATCAGGGCCAGCTCGATGTGCCGCGCTTCACCGCCGCGGTGCTGAAGAGCGGCTATCGCGGGCCGA
Source organism: Rhodospirillales bacterium (assembly GCA_018971455.1). Taxonomy (GTDB): domain Bacteria; phylum Pseudomonadota; class Alphaproteobacteria; order Acetobacterales; family Acetobacteraceae; genus REEB85. The sequence continues at coordinate 4,057 of JAGXAV010000110.1, read as the reverse complement.
TCTCGTTGGAAATCTTCAACGACGAGTTCCGCGCCACCCCGGCCCGGCTGACGGCGCGCGACGGCCTGCGCTCGCTGGTGCTGCTGGCCGACGAGATGGGCGCCGTCGAGACCCCCCTGCCCCCGCCGCCCGTCTTCGACGGGGTGGAGTTCGTCGAGTTCGCCGTCGATACCGCCTCGCGCAGCAAGCTCGCGGCGTTCCTGGAGCAGCTCGGCTTCCACCATGCCGGGCATCACCGGTCCAAGGATGTCGATCTTTTCCGCCAGGGCCGCATCAACCTGATCCTCAATGCCGAGGAGGACAGCGCCGCCTCGGAGCATTTCCAGCTCCACGGCGCCTCGGTCTGCGCCATGGCGCTGCGCGTTGACGACGCGCAGGCCGCTCTCGCCCGCGCGCGGGCGCTGCTCTGCCCGGAATGGCAGGAGAATATCGGCGCCGGCGAGCGCCGCATCCCCGCCCTGCGCGCGCCGGATGGAACGCTGATCTACCTGGTGGCCCCGGATGCGTCGGGGCGCAGCATCTACGAGGATGATTTCGACCTGTTCGCCGAGGCGCCCCCCGCCCCGCTCGGCGCCATCGACCATATCGCCCAGGCGCTGCCGACCGGGCGGATGGACAGTTTCGTGCTGTTCTACCGCGCCGTGTTCGGCTTCGAGGCGGAGCCGGTGTGGGAGATCGCCGATCCCTATGGCCTCATCCGCAGCCGGGCGATGAGCAGCCGCGACGGCAGCGTGCGCCTGCCGCTCAACATCTCCGAAAGCCGCGAGACGGCGACCGGCCGCTTCGTCTCGGCCTTCGCCGGTGCGGGCGTGCAGCACATCGCCTTCGCCACCGCCGACATCTTCACGACGGTCGGCGCCATCGCGGCGCAGGGCGGGGTGATTCTGCCGATCCCGGCCAATTACTATGACGACCTCGCGGCCCGGCACGGGCTGGACGACGCCATGCTGGCGCGGTTGCAGGCGCTCAACCTGCTCTATGATCGCGACGGCGACGGCGAGTTCATCCAGGCCTTCACCGAGAGCTTCGATGACCGGTTCTTCTTCGAGATCGTCGAGCGCCGGCGCTATCGCCAGTTCGGCGCGCCCAACGCCACCGTGCGCCTCGCCGTCCAGGCGCAGCGCCGCGAGGCCGGGCGCGCGGCAGCCAACATGGCCATATTGTAGGGCCGGATAAAACCCAGGGTGGAATGATGAGCGATCCGAAAGCGTTCAAGGCGGCCGGGCTGATCGGCTGGCCGGTGTTCCAGTCACGCTCGCCGATGCTGCACGGCTACTGGCTGAAGCATTACGGGATCGCCGGCGCCTATCTGCCGATGCCGGTCCAGCCAGGGCGGCTGGAGGCGGCGCTGCGTGGCCTGTCGGCGCTCGGCTTTGCCGGCTGCAACGTCACCCTGCCGCACAAGGAGGAGGCCGCGCGGCTGGTCGATCGGCTCGATCCGCTGGCGCGGCGGATGGGGGCGATCAACCTGATCGTCGTCGAGCCCGATGGCTCGCTGAGCGGCTACAACAAGGATGGCTACGGCTTCATCCAGAACCTGCGCGACGGCAAGGCGGATTGGCGCGGCGATGCCGGGCCGGCCGTCGTGCTCGGCGCCGGCGGCGGCGCGCGCAGCGTCGTCGTCAGCCTGCTCGACGAGGGAGTGCCGGAGATCCGCCTGATCAACCGCACCCGCGCGCGCGCCGAGCAATTGGCCCGCGAGTTCGGCGGCCCGGTGAAGGTGCTCGACTGGGAGGCCCGCGCCACGGCCCTGGACGGGGCGGCGCTGCTGGTCAATGCCACCAACCAGGGCATGGTCGGGCAGAAGGCGCTCGATCTTGCGCTCGACGCGCTGCCGCGGGCCGCGCTGGTGTGCGACATCATCTACAACCCCCTGCAGACGCCGCTGCTGGCCGCCGCCGCCGCGCGCGGCCATTCGGTGGTCAACGGGCTGGGCATGCTGCTGCATCAGGCGCGCCCGGCTTTCGCGGCGTGGTTCGGCGTGATGCCCGACATCACGGCCGAGTTGCGCGCCTCCATCGAAGCGACCATCGGGTAGGCGGTCATGATGCAGCTCTTCTCGCTTGCCGGACGGGTTGCCCTGGTCACCGGCTCGTCGCGTGGCCTGGGCCTGGGCATGGCCAGGGGGCTCGCCGAGGCCGGCGCCAAGGTGGTGCTGAACGGGCGCGATCCGGTGGCGCTGAGCGCCGCCGTGGCGAGCCTCGACGGCGCCGACAGCGAGGCCTTCGACGCCACCGACGAGGCCGCGACGGCGGCCGGCATCGCCGCCATCGCGGCCCGTCACGGGCGGCTCGACATTCTCGTGGCCAATGCCGGCACCCATGGCGCGATGCCGCTGCCTGACTGGCGCACCGCGGATTGGGAGCGCGTGCTGCGCGCCAACCTCACGGCGAGCTTCTTCGCCGCCCAGCAGGCGGCCATTCCCATGGTCAAACAGCGTCACGGCCGCATCATCTTCACCGGCTCGCTGACCGGCAGCCGCGGCCGGCCGACCATCCACGGCTATGCCGCCTCCAAGGGGGCGCTGGCGGCGGTGGCGCGCACGCTCGCCGTCGAGCTTGGCGAGCACGGCATCACGGTCAACACCCTCGCGCCCGGCTATTTCGAGACCGAGATGAGCACGCTGCTGCGGCAGAACGCGGAGTTCTTCGAGCGGATGACGGCGCGCATTCCCCTGCACCGCTGGGGACAGCCGGAGGATCTCGCGGGCATCGCGGTGTTTCTCGCCTCGCAGGCCGGCGCCTACATCACCGGCCAGCAGATCTTCATCGATGGCGGGCTGAGCGCGGCGTTGTAGCAGGCGTCACGGATCGAGGAGCGCCGCCCGCAGCGTGTGCCAGCTGGCCTGGTCGGGCGTGCAGATCAGCCCGCCGCTGATGCGCGCCGGCGCGTAGGGCGTGCCATCGAAATGGGCGGAATAGCCGCCCGCCTCGCGGTGCAGCAGCCAGCCGGGCGCGTGGTCCCACGGCAGCAGCCGGCCATAGAGCAGGTAATGGCAATGCCCGGCGGCGGCCAGGCGGTATTCATGGGCGGCGCAGCGATAGACGAAGCTGGCGGCGACGCGCGGGAGGTTGCGGCTGATGGTTTGCGCCTGGGGTTCGGGCAGGAAGCGCCAGCTCGCCGCACCGGTCATCGCCGAGGCCGGCACGGAGCCGGCGACGCGCAGATCGCTGCGGCCGCCATCGACGGCCTCGGTCCAGGCCCCCTCCCCGCGCAGCGCGCAGGTGAAATCGCCGCCCACCGGGTCGTGGATCACGCTGCCGACCACCTCGCCGCGGATGATCGCGGCGGCCATGGTGGCAAAGAGCGGCATGCCCCAGGCGAAGTTGGAGGTGCCGTCCACCGGATCGACGACGAAAGCGAGGTCGGCGCCGGCCAGGCCGGCGAGCAGATCGGGGTCGGCGCTGGCCGCCTCCTCGCCGATCACCAGGGCGCCGGGAAAATGCCGCCGCAGGCCGGCCGCGATGCGCCGTTCGGCGGCCTCGTCGGCGTCGGTGACGAGATCGAGCGGGCCGGATTTGCTGCGCACCTCGCCGGCGGCGAGGCGGCGGAAGCGCGGCATGATGTCCTGCTGACCGGCCTCGCGCAGCAGCCCGGCGAGACGGGTCAGATCGCCAAGGGTGAAGCCGCTCACGGCATCGGCACCGATTGCGCCGGCTGCTCGAAGCGCGCCTGGTCGGCCGGCAGCAGGCGCACGGTGACGTGCACGCCGTCGCTCTCATCGGCGCGCGCGATCACCTCGCCATGGCGATAGAGCCAGGCCAGCCTTGCGCCGTCGCCCGACGGGATGACGTAGGACTGCACGATCATGCCCGCCGCGATGCGCCCGTCGATCTCCGCCATCAGGCCGGGCAGCCCCTCGCCGGTGATGGCCGAAACGGCGACGGCGCCGGCGCGCGCGGCGACATGCTCGGCGCCGCCGAGCAGATCGGCCTTGTTCAGCACCTCGATGCAGCGCCGCGGCCAGCTTTCATCGAGCGTGCCGTCGGCGACCATGGCGTCGAGCACGGCAATGACGTCGGCGCGCTGGGAGGCGGTGTCCGGGTGGGCGGCGTCG
>JAGXAV010000109.1 GCA_018971455.1 Rhodospirillales bacterium | reverse complement strand
GCCCGACGCCGTGGCGGCGATCCGCCGCACCGCTCAGCGCCCGCCGCGGACGAGCCGGCCGGGCAGCGCCCCGGTCGGCGTGCCATGCAGGTGCACCGGCACGCCGGAAACGATGGTGGCTTCATACCCTTCCGTGCGCTGCACCAGCCGCCTTCCGCCGGCCGGCAGATCGTAGCGCACCTCGGGCGCATGCACGGCCAGCCGCGCGTAGTCGATCACGTTGATGTCGGCCTTCAGCCCCGGCGCGATCCGCCCGCGATCATGCAGGCCGAGGGCCGCCGCATTGTCCGCGCTCAGCCGGCGGATTACCCAGGGCAGATCGAACCGCGGGCCGCGGCTCCGGTCGCGCGTCCAGTGCGTGATGGTCGACGTGGGGGAGCTTGCGTCGCAGATGATGCTGACATGCGCGCCGCCATCGCCGAGGCCGAGGATCGTGTTGGGATCGCGCATCATCTCGCCCACCGCGTCGAGCGTGCCGTCGGCGTAGTTGATGAGGGGGCGGTAGAGAATGGTGCGCCCCTCGCGCTCCAGCAGCATGTCGTAGGCCAGGGCTGCGGCCGGCACGCCGGCGCGGGCGGCGCGGGCGGCGATGCTGGCTTCCGGTGGCGGCTCGTAATCGGGCGGATCATCGAGCGGGAAGATCTTGTCCCAGGTGGTGAGCCGATGGCGCAACGTCGCGTCCGCCGTCTCCTCGCCGAGCAGGCGCGCGCGAAAGGCGGGGTCGCGCAGGATCGCCATGCGGGCGCTGTGGGGCAGATGCGCGACCTCGTGCCAGGATGGCCGGCCGAGGAAGGGATTCTGCGAGATCTCGAAGCCCAGCATGATGCCGACCGGGCGGCCCATCACCTGCCCGGTCATGGCGAGCCCGGCCGCCCGCGCCTCGGCCAGATGCGCCAGCGTCCGCCGCCACGCCTGCGGCTGGTGCTCGCGTTGCAGCAGCGAGATCGTCATCGCCCGGCCGGAGCCCGCCGCCAGCCGGCGCAGCATGGCGAATTCGCCGTCCAGATCATCGAAATCCGAAATCACCTGCAACCAACCGCGCCCCAGCGCGTTGGCGATGGCCGCCAGCTCGCTCTCATCGGCGCGCAGGGTCGGCGTGTGGCGGCCATCGCGCGTCTTGTGGACGAGCGTGCGCGAGGTCGAGAAGCCGAGCGCGCCGGCGCCGATGCCCTCTGCGGCGAGGCGTGCCATCTCGGCGCGGTCCTCTGTCGTCGCCGGCTCATGATTCGCCCCCCGCTCGCCCATGACGTGGACGCGAAGCGCCGCGTGCGGCACCTGGGTGGCGACATCGAGGTCGTAGCGGCGGGCGGCAAGCGCATCGAGAAACTCCGGGAAGCTCTGCCAGTTCCACGGCAGCCCCTCGGTCAGCACCACCTCGGGAATGTCCTCCACCCCCTCCATCAGCCGCACCAGCATGTCGCGCCGGTCCGGCCGGCAGGGCGCGAAGCCGACGCCGCAATTGCCGATCAGCACGGTGGTGACGCCGTTCCACGAGGAGGGCGTGATATGGCTGCCCCACGTCACCTGCGCATCGTAATGCGTGTGCACATCGACGAAGCCGGGAGTGACGAGCTTGCCGCGCGCGTCGATCTCCTGGCAGGTGCCGCGCGGAATCTTGCCGATCGCCGCGATGCGCGCCCCGGCGATGGCGATGTCGGCCTCGACGAGCGGGCCGCCGCTGCCATCGGCGATGCTGCCGCCGCGGATCACCAGCGTCGCGTCCTGCCCCATGCGTTCCCCCATGTCGTTCCGCCCTGGGGGCGGTTCAGGGAATGCTATACCCGGACACCGCGCATGAAAAAGGGCAGGAGGCGAAAGCCCCCTGCCCTTCCCCTCACGCGCAGGCCATCAACCGGCGGCGGCGACCGCCCGCCTGGCCATCACCCCGATCAGGTGGGCGCGATATTCGGCGCTGGCATGGATGTCGCTGTTCAGACCGTCGGCGGGGGTTGCGATGCCGGCGAGCGCATCGGCCGACCAGTTGGCCGAGAGGGCCGTCTCGAACGCGGCATGGCGGAACACCCCGCCCTGCCCGGCGCCGGTGATGGCCACCCGCACGCCCGCCGGGCCCTTGGCGACGAACACGCCGACCATCGCGTAGCGCGAGGCCGGGTTCTTGAACTTCATGTAGGCGGCCTTGGCCGGCACCGGGAAGGAGACCGAGGTGATGATCTCACCGGGCTCCAGCGCCGTGGTGAACATGCCCTGGAAGAAATCATCGGCCTTGATGGCGCGCCGGTCGGTCGTGATGGTCGCCCCGAGCGCCAGGGCGGCGGAGGGATAGCAGGCCGACGGGTCGTTATTGGCCAGGCTGCCGCCGATGGTGCCGCGATGGCGCACCGCCTCGTCGCCGATCATCGAGGCGAGGTTGGCCAGCGCAGGGATGGCGCGCCTGATCTCGGCCGAGGCGGCGACGGCGCCATGGGTCGTCATCGCCCCGATCACCACCGCCTCGCCGGTCACCTTGATGCCGGCGAGCCCGAGCCGGGCCAGATCGACCACCACGGAGGGCTTGTTCAGCCGCTGCTTGAGCACCGGGATGAAGGTCTGTCCGCCGGCGAGCGCCTTGGCATCCTCCGCCCCGAGGGCCTTCACCGCGTCGGCGACGGAGGAGGGTTTCTGATAGGCAAAATCATACATCTCTCGGTCCTCGCTTACTCGGCCGCCATGCGCGGGCGGTTGGATTGAATGATCGCCCACAGTTTCTGCGGGCTGGCCGGCATGTCCAGATGGCGCACGCCGAAATCCTTCAACGCGTCGATCACCGCGTTGATCACCGCCGGCGGCGAGCCGATGGCGCCCACCTCGCCGCAGCCCTTGGCGCCGAGCGGGTTGTGCGTGCACAGCGTGCTCTCGGTGCCGACCGTGATGTTCGGCAGATCATCGGCGCGCGGCATCGTGTAGTCCATGAAGGAGCCGGAGAGAAGCTGCCCCTCGGCATCGTACGCGGCGTTTTCCAGCAGCGCCTGACCGATGCCCTGTGCGACGCCACCCTGCACCTGGCCCTCGACGATCATCGGGTTGATGACGCGCCCGACATCGTCCACCGCCACGAAATTCACCACGCTGGTGATGCCGGTGTCCTGATCGACCTCGACCTCGCAGACATGGCAGCCGCCGGGGAAGGTGAAGTTCATCGGGTCGTAGAACGCCGTCTCGTCCAGACCGGGTTCCAGCGTCTCGATCGGGTAGTTGTGCGGCACGTAGGCGGTCAGCGCGATCTCGCCCAGCGTTCTCGACTTGTCGGTGCCGGTGACCGAGAACTTGCCATCCTTGAACTCGATGTCGTCCACCGAGGCTTCCATCAGATGGGCCGCGATCTTCTTGCCCTTGGCGATGATCTTGTCCATTGCCTTGACCATGGCGCTGCCGCCGACGGCGAGGCTGCGGCTGCCATAGGTGCCCATGCCGAACGGGATCTTCGCCGTGTCGCCATGCACCACGTCGATCTGGCTGACCGGAATGCCGAGCTGATCGGAGACCAGCTGCGCGAAGGTCGTCTCATGGCCCTGCCCGTGGCTGTGCGTGCCGGTGAACACCGTCACGCTGCCGGTGGGATGGACGCGCACATTGGCCACCTCGTACAGCCCGGCCCGCGCGCCAAGCTGGCCGACGAGCTTGGAGGGCGCGATGCCGCAGGCCTCGAGATAGGTGGACATGCCGATGCCGCGCAGCTTGCCGCGCGCCTTGGCCGCCGCCCGCCGCGCCGGGAAGCCGGCCCAGTCGGCCGCCTTCATCGCCGCATCCAGGGTGGCGATGTAGTTGCCGCTGTCATATTGCAGCGCCACCGGCGTCTGATACGGGAAGGCATCGGGTGCAATGAAGTTCTTGCGGCGGATCGCCACCCGGTCGAGCCCGGTGTCGTGGCAGATGGTATCGACCAGCCGCTCCAGCAGGTAGGTCGCCTCCGGCCGTCCGGCGCCACGATAGGCATCGACCGGCACGGTGTTGGTGAACACAGCCTTCACCTCGCAGTAGATCACCGGCGTGGTGTACACCCCGGCCAGCAGCGTGGCGTACAGATAGGTCGGCACCGCCGGCGCGAAGGTCGAGAGATAGCCGCCCATATTGGCCAGGGTGGAGACCCGCAGCGCGAGGAACTTGCCCTCCGCGTCGAGCGCCATCTGCGCCGTCGAGGCATGGTCGCGGCCATGCGCGTCGGACATGAAGCTCTCGCTGCGCTCGGCCGTCCACTTCACCGGCCGCTTCAGCTTGCCGGCCGCCCAGGTCACCATCGCCTCCTCGGCGTAATGGTAGATCTTGCTGCCGAAGCCGCCGCCGACATCGGGGGCCACCACGCGCAGCTTGTGCTCGGGGATCTGCAGCACGAAGGCGCCCATCAGCAGGCGGATGACGTGCGGGTTCTGGCTCGTCGTGTAGAGCGTGTACTCGCCGGACATCGGATCGAAATCACCGACGGCGGCACGCGGCTCCATGGCATTGGGGATCAGGCGGTTGTTGAGCAGGTCGAGCGACACCACCTTCGCGGCCTTGGCGAAGGCGGCGTCCACGCCCTCCTTGTCGCCGATATGCCAGTCGTAGCAGATGTTGCCGGCCACATCGTCATGCACGCGCGGCGCGCCGGGCGCCACCGCATCGGTGACCGAGCTCACGGAGGGCAGGTCCTCCAGCACGATATCGAGCTTCTCGGCGGCGTCCTTGGCCTGCTGGCGCGTGCCGGCCACCACCACGGCGATCGGGTCGCCGACATGGCGCACCTTGCCCTCGGCGAGCACCGGATGCTTGGGCTCGGCCATCGGGCTGCCGTCCTTGCTGTGGATCTGCCACCCGCAAGGCACGCCGCCGATCGCCGCCAGATCCGCCGCCGTATAGACCGCCACAACGCCCGGGCAGGCGGCGGCGCCCGCGGTGTCGATGGAGACGATCTTCGCATGCGGCCGGTCGCTGCGCCGGAAATACGCATGCAGCTGACCGGGACGGTTGATGTCGTCCGTGTAATGCCCGCCCCCGCTGATGAAACGCAGATCCTCCTTGCGGCGGACCGAGGCGCCGATGCCCTCGAACGGTGCGTTCATGGAACCTCCTGATCTGCGCGCTTCTGCCGACCATCCGGCGGCGCGTTGTGGACGCTATCCCCTCCCGGCAAACGCCGGGGCCGCTACTCCGCGGCGGCCGGCATCGCCTTGCCGTGCATCAGCGGCCAGGCCGCGGCAATCGCCTTGACGATGTTGTGATAGCCCGTGCAGCGGCACAGATTGCCTTCGAGCCCGTGACGGATCTCGGCTTCGGTCAGTCCCTCGGGATGGCTCTTCACCAGGTCGATGGCGCTCATCACCATGCCCGGAGTGCAGAAGCCGCATTGCAGGGCATGATGCTCGCGGAACATCTCCTGCATCGGGTGCAGCGTGCCGTCCGCCGCCGCCAGCCCCTCGATGGTGGTCACCTTTGCGCCATCGGCCTGCACTGCGAGCATGGTGCACGACTTCACTGAGACCCCGTCGACATCCACCACGCAGGCGCCGCACTGGCTGGTGTCGCACCCGACATGCGTGCCGGTCAGCGCCAGTTTCTCACGCAGCAATTCGACGAGAAGCGTGCGCGCCTCCACCTCGACCGATGCGCTCTTGCCGTTCACCGTCAGCGTCACCTGAGGCATCGCTCTCTCCCCTCCAGAACATGTTCACAAGCCGCCCCGCCCGGACGGCCGCAGCGTTGCGGGAGTGTTGTCACCCACCCGCGATATGGTCAAGCGCCACAGCTTGACAATTGCCCATTCGTTATTCCCGTTCAGGAATAGCACGCCTTTCACGCCGCGCTGGCAATATTCGCCGCCGCCGGCACCTCATCCAGATGGCACGCCGCGACCTGTCCGCCCGGCACCTGCCGCAACGCCGGCTCTTCGGCCGTGCAGCGATCGAAGGCGAACGGACAGCGCGTGTGAAAGCGGCAGCCCGAGGGCGGGTTGATCGGGCTCGGCACGTCGCCGCGCAGAATGATGCGCTGGCGCTGCGCCGTCGGGTCCGGCACCGGCACCGCCGACAGCAGCGCCCGCGTATAGGGGTGATGCGGCGTGGCGAACAGGGTGCGCCGGTCGGCCAGTTCGACGATCTTGCCGAGATACATCACCGCCACCCGATGCGTCAGGTGCTCGACGATCGCCAGATCATGGCTGATGAACAGCAACGCAAGGCCCAGCTCATCCTGCAGATCGGACAGCAGGTTGACGATCTGCGCCTTCACCGACACGTCGAGCGCCGAGACCGCCTCGTCGCAGATGATCAGGTCCGCCCCCGGCGCCAGCGCCCGGGCGATGCCGATGCGCTGGCGTTGCCCGCCGCTGAACTCGTGCGGGAAGCGGTGCATGGCGTCGCGCGGCAGGTGCACCTTGTCCATCAGCACGGCCACCCGGTCTTCCAGCTCCGCCCCGCGGGCGATGCCGAAATTGACCATCGGCTCGGCGATCACGTCGCGCACGCGCTGGCGCGGGTTGAGGCTGCTGAACGGGTCCTGGAACACCACCTGCATGCGCCGCCGCAGCGGGCGCAGTTTCGAGGCCGGGATGTTGTCGATGCGCTCGCCGTCGAGCAGCACCTCGCCGTCGGTCGGCCGGAACAGGCGCAGAACCGCCTTGCCGACGGTCGATTTCCCGCACCCGCTCTCACCGACGATGGAGAGCGTCTCGCCGCGATCGAGGCTGAAGGTGACCCCGTCCACCGCATGGACGACGCCGCGGCTGGTGCCGAAAAGACCGCCCTTGAGCGGAAAATGCTTCTTCAGCGCGTTGACTTCGAGCAGTTTCGCACTCATGCGGCAAGCACCCGTTCGGCGTGATGGCAGGCGAC
>JAGXAV010000108.1 GCA_018971455.1 Rhodospirillales bacterium | reverse complement strand
CATTAGTGGATGCGCTTCGGCCTCTCGGAATTATGCATGTCGACATGCCGGCCACACCACAATGCATTTGGCAGGCCATGCAAAGCGCCGCCAAATCCTGAGCTGCCGTGCGGGTCATTTTACGTGAGGGCAGTCGGGTCAATCCCGGAGGCGGACCGCTCGGGAAACCGAATCGCTTGTCAGTTGTCTGCCGTGACAGTGTCCACCTGCTTCGCAGTCGATGCAACGCGGCGGATCGAGGTGCCTTGTGTGATTGACGGGGCGGTCAACGGCCGGATCTTCCTGGCCCGGGTCAGGCTGTTCCTGATGCCCACGCTCCGGCCGGGCGATGTCGTGGTGCTCGGCAATCTCGCTGCCACAAGAGCCGCGCCATCGGCCACGCGATCCGCAGCGGCGTTCATCTGTTGTTCCTGCCGCCCGACTACCCTGACCTCAACCCATTCGAGATGGTGCTCGCCAAGCTGCAAATCCTGCTTCGCAGAGCCGATGAACGATCCAGCGCCGCCGTCTGGAGCCTCATCGATTGCCTCCTCTGAAAGTTCGCTCTCGCAGAGGGGGCAGATGATCTCAGCCTTTCCGGATACGCTTCAGCGTAAAGGAATCACGGTCTAGAGTTCTTGGCGCGTCGGGCGAAACAGGATTTCGTTTACATCCATGTCATCTGGCTGGCTCATGGCAAAAATCACCGAACGCGCGAAGGAATCGGGGGCGATTGCATAGGTGGCCGTGTAGTCGCGAATCGATTTGGCGATATCTGGCTCGGTGATGCTATCGGCAAGATCCGTCGCCGTCGCGCCTGGTGAAATGACCGTGGTGCGGATGTTGTAGGGCTTCACCTCCTGTCGAAGTCCCTCCGAAATGACACGGATCGCCGTCTTCGTTGCGGCGTACACCGCGCTGCCGGGGCGCACCTTGTGGCCCGCCACGGACGAGACATTGATGATGTGCCCGCTCTCCTGTCGGATCATATGCGGCAGGGCGGCAGCGATGCCATAAAGTGTGCCTTTGAGGTTGACGTCGATCATCTGTTCCCAGTCGTCAATTTTTAACCGCTGCAGAGGCGAATGCGGCATAATGCCAGCATTATTGATCAAGACATCCACGCGGCCGTGCAGTGTATATGCATGCTCAACAAGAGCCTTCACCTGCGTGCGGTCGGTGACATCGGTTTGCACGACGGCGTCGAGACCGATGTTGAGTTCAGCAGCCAGCGCCTGCAATCGGTCTAGGCGGCGGGCACCAAGAACGAGACGCGCGCCAGCCGCAACCAGGTGGCGAGCCGTGGCTGCGCCGAGGCCGCTGCTGGCACCGGTGACAATGACGACCTTGCCTTCGATGTTGTTACTCAAGTCAATTGTCCTTCATCTTCTGCCGTTCATAGTGGATCGAGGCGCCGCCCGCCGAGATATGAGTTTTGGACTTCTTTGCTGCTGATTAGTTCGGCGCTTGGTCCGGCGAGTGCGACATGGCCGGTTTCCAGGACGACGGCCTGGTCGGAAATTCGCAGGGCGAGCTTTGCGTTCTGCTCGACGATGACGATTGTGATGCCCTCGTCGCGGAAGCTTCGGACCAGACGCGCGACCTCGTGAATCATCTTGGGCGCGAGACCGAGGGTCGGCTCGTCGAGCATCAACACGCGGGGATGGCTGATGAGGGCGCGGGCGATGGCCACCATCTGCTGCTCGCCACCGGACAGTGACGAGGCGATTTGGCCGGCACGCTCGGCAATGCGGGGGAAGCTGTCGTGGAGGCGTGCGAGCCGGCGGCGGAACTCCGCACGGTCGCGGAGCCGATATGCCCCCATGCGGATGTTTTCGAGCACGGTGAGGTCGGGGAACAGGCGCCGCCCTTCCGGACACAGGACAATGCCGCGATCGAGCCGCGCGTGCGGCCGTAGCGCCGAGATGTCCTGCCCCTCGAGCAGCACGGTGCCGGATTTCTGGTGCACCAGCCCCGCCATGGTCTTCAACAGGGTCGATTTGCCCGCCCCGTTGGCGCCGATGACGGCGAGCACGCCCCGCTCCGGCACATGCACCGAAACGTCGTGCAAGGCGCGGACGCCGCCATATTCGACCACGATGTTCCGCACCTCAAGCAAACTCGTAGTCCTCCCCGAGATAGGCATCAATGACGGCCTGGTTGGACTTGACCTCGGCAGGTGTCCCGAGGGCGATCGGTATCCCCTGATTGAGCACGAGGATGCGGTCACAGATACCCATGACCAGCGGCATGTCGTGCTCCACCAGGAGAACGGAGATGCCGCGTTCGTCGCGCAGGCGGCGGATGAGGGCGGCGGCGGCAATCTTTTCGGATGGGTTGAGGCCGGCCGCCGGCTCATCCATCAGCATGAGCTTGGGGCCGACCATCATGGCGAGCCCGACGCCCACCGTCTTCTGCAAGCCGTAGGCGAGCGAGCCGGCGACGTTGTCGAGCAGCTTGTCCAGCCCCAGGAACGCCGCGGTTCCCTCGAGATCGGGCGTCGCGTGAGGGTGGCGGGACAGCCAGGCAAGCGGATTGTGGCGGCGCGCCAGGATGGCCGCCCGATGGAGATTGGCGCGAACCGTCTCGTTCTTGAAGACATGCACCGCCTGGAACGTGCGGGCGATGCCGCGACGACCAACCTCGTCCGACGCGTGGCCGGAGATATCCGTGCCCTCGAACGCGACCCGGCCGGAGGTGGGCCGGTAATGGCCGGCGATGACGTTGAACAGCGTCGTCTTGCCGGCGCCATTGGGGCCGATGATGCCGAAGATTTCACCGGGCGCGACGGCGAACGAAACGTCGCTCGCCGCGATCAGGCCGCCGAAGCGCCGGGTAAGGCCCTCGACCAGGAGAAGGGGGGCCGTCACGCGCCGCTCCGCTTGTCGACGATGAACGAGATCAGCCCCTGCTTGGCGAACTTCATGAAGCCGATGAGGCAGACGCCGTAGATCATGAGCTGGTATTCGCGCGCGTCACGCAGAAGCTCCGGCAACGGCACCGTCACGATGGCGCCGAGCACGGGGCCGAGGACCGTGCCCGCGCCGCCGACGGTGACCATGACGATGAGATCGACGATCGTCTGGAAGCCGAACGGGTCGGGCGAGAGGAAGCCGATGTAGAAGGCGTAGATGCCGCCCGATATGCCGGCCACGAAGGCGCTGACGACGAAGGCGGCGACCCGCCAGGCCAGCGCGTTGGCGCCCATCGAGCGGCTCAGCATCTCGTCCTCGTTGAGCGATTCCAGTATGGCGCCGATATCGGAACGCTCTATCGCGCGCATCAGGAGATAGATGAGGACGGCGGCGATGAGGCCGAGGACGTAATAGTGCGGGATCTGCGTCAGGCGCAGGCCGAGGATCGAGAACTTGGGAATCCCGTAGAGCCCGGAATTGCCGCCGAACAGGTCGGTCCATTCCTGAAAGACCAGGTCGACGATCTCGCCGAAGGCAAAGGTGAGGAGAACGAAGAAGACGCCCTTGATGCGCAGGAAGATGGGCCCGAGCACCAGCGCCATGAGCGAAGGGATGAGGGCGCCGACCAGGATGGAGAGCAGCGGCGGCATGCCGAGGCGCATGGTCAGCAGCGCGCTGGCGTAGGCGCCCACGCCCCAGAAGGCGGGATGCGCCAGCGAAAGCTGGCCGATACGCACCATGAGGTGCATGCCCAGGACCAGCGGGATCATGATCACGATCATGGTGGCGATGTGGAAGATGTAGCGGCTGCCGATGAACCAGGGCAGGATCGCCAGCAGAAGGATGAGGCCGTAGACCACGCGCAGCTTCATCGCACGGTCCGCCCGAGCAAGCCGTTGGGGCGTATCAGCACCACAAGCAGGACCACGCCGAAGGAGGCGATGAGGGCGGTGGTGGAATCCATCAGGGTCGACAGCACGGATTCCGTGAGACCGAGCAGCAAGCCACCCAGCATGGCACCGGGAATGCTGCCGAGGCCGCCGATGACGACGACGACAAATGCCTTCAACATCGGGTTCTGACCCATGTAAGGGCCGATCGTGTAGATGGGCGCCATCAGCGCGCCACCGAGGCCGGCGAGCAGGCAGGCGATGCCGTAGGCCGACGCATAGATGGTGCCGGATTCAACGCCCATCAGCGACGCGGTGGTGGGGTCCTGGGCGACCGCCTGCATGGCCAGGCCGAGGCGGGAGAATTTGAGGAAGATGTAGAAGATGACGAGAACGACGATGGCGCTGATTGACACCACGGTGCGGTCCCACGGAACCACGGCCCCGGCGATCCGCCAGATGCCGGAGAACGGCCGGGCGACGGTCTGCTCCTCCGGTCCGAGGGCGAGCAGGACGATGGATTGCAGGATGATGGAGAGGCCGAGGGACATGATCATCCCCGGCATCTCCTCGCCGACCACGGAGCGGAACAGGACGCGCTCCGCGATCATGCCCAGCGCACCGGTGAGCAGACCCGCGGCAACGACAGCGACGAAATAGTTCACGCCAAAGCCGCCGAAGAGGATCAGCACGCCGACAGCGCCAAGCATGTAGAACTCGCCGTGCGCGAAATTCACGATCCGCATGATGCCGAAAATCAGCGTGAAGCCGAGGGCCATGATCACGTAGATCAGCCCACCCAGCAGCCCGTTGACAATCATCTGAGCAATCACAGTCGTTTCCCCACGTATTCCCCGTCGCTTATTGGTTCGTATATACGGTAATTCACTCGTATATACGGCATTCCTCGCTCCCGTCAAGCGGCGCGCGCGCACATTTGGGCCATAAGAACGTTCGTATTTACGGACTATCGTCCTCATATAAAACTTTCTCTTGACCCTCAGAAACTGGGCTGTTGTGATTGATGCCAGGGGAGTTCCATGAACGGCGCCAAGGGAACGCACTGATCGATGCAACAGCACGAAACGGAGTTGCATCGAATAGTCAACGGATCACAGCTGCTCTGCGGGCGGTCGCCGAGATCGGCCGGCATGAGACCGGTGCAATGTGTGCAATACCGCGCGGTCTGGCAGCGAAAACAGCATCCGCCGCGCCCCGGTCGCGCCGCCCGCAAGTAGCACCAGCCGCATCGCCTTGCCGTTCGTGCGCATCGTCTCGAAAGCCTTGTACGACCCGGACGCTCGCTGCGGCCCTTTGCCCTGCGTCTTTGTCCGATCCACGAGCAATGTTGCGGAACACCACCGTTTGAAAGGAGCATCTTACATGCGAATCGCAACCACCATCCACCGGATACTATTCTGCGTGACGCTATATGGCTGCGTTGCCGCTGGCGCCGGGGCCGCGACGCTCAAGATCGGCCTCATCGGCCCCCTTACCGGTCCCGGCGCACCCTGGGGATACGCTGCCAAGGGCTCCATGCAGACGCGCGCCGACGAGATCAATGCGAAGGGCGGGCTCGAAGTCGGAGGCACGAGATACAAGGTCGAGATCGTCGCATATGATGACCGGTACAAGGCGGCGGAGGCAGTTGCCGCCTACAACCGCCTCGTCAATCTCGACCACGTAAAATATATTGTTATCCAGACCTCGGCGCCAACGATGGCGCTGAAGCAACGTATCGAGAACGACAAGATCGTGGCCCTCACCACTTCCTATACGCCGGCGGCAATCGACGCGAAGACCAAGTTTCTGTTCCGTGCGTACAGCACGGCGTCGGACTTCATGCCGCCCTATGCCAGGTGGATGAAGGACCATCTCACGGAACGCAGTATGGTGATGCTCAATCCCAACGATGAAACCGGCTGTGCGCAGACCAAGACGACCAAGAAATTATATCAGAGTCTGTCTCGAATCGGTTGATTAACGTGCCATGCGTCGTAGCAGCAGGATTGCGGAAGCGGCGTAGAGGAAGGCCTGTGCGGATGCGATCGTAGCCTCGACGTCCTTGGCCAAGCGGCGGTTGCGGTTGATCCAGGCGAAGAACCGCTCGACGACCCAGCGGCGGGCTATGACGGCAAAGCCGATCTGGTTGTCGGCCTTGCGCACCACCTCGACACGGATCGGGCTCGCCTCGGCGACGCGAGGCCCGGCGTAACCGCCATCGGCATAGGCGAGTTGCACGAACGGCCAGCTTGGGCGCGATGCCCGCAGCAGCGGCCCGGCGCCGTCGCGGTCCTGGATGTTGGCCGCGTGGACCTGGAGCTTGAGGGCCCGGCCGCCCGTGTCCACCAGCGCGTGTCGCTTGCGACCCTTGATCTTCTTGCCTGCATCGTAGCCCCGGATGCCCCCGCTCTCGGTCGTCTTGACGCTCTGGCTGTCAATCACCGCCGCCGTGGGGCTGGCCTCGCGTCCGACCCGCTCGCGGTCACGCATGACCAGGTGATGGTTGATCGTCTCCCAGGCGCCGTCGTCGCGCAGCCGGACAAACCAGCGGTAGACGGTGCGCCAGGGCGGGAAGGTGTCCGGCATCAGCCGCCACGCGATGCCGCCACGAAGAACGTAGCACATGGCATTCACCACCTCCCGCATCGCATAGGCCCGCTTGCGGCCGCACTTCGCCTCGGGCGGGAGGAACGGGCCGAGGATGGCCCACTCGGCATCAGTCAGGTCGCTTCCATAGCGTAGGCCCGCCCGGCTATGCTGCCGGCGGGTGGTCGGGGTCCACATCGCTGTCTCGTCAGCTCTTTGCAAACTCGACGAATCACGATTTGCCTCGACTGCCCAGATCCCAGACGATCATACCGAACGCGTTTCGAGACAGCCTCTAATTGTTTGATCCCGGGTTTTGATGGTGCAGTCTTTTCGCGTGAGTGGAAGGAAGCACTATGGGCCAGGTTCTTCACGGCAGCGCCACCACGACAGAGGCGATCCGTCGAGCGATACAGCATAGTCAAGCGAGCCTGAGGGCGTTGGCCAGG
>JAGXAV010000107.1 GCA_018971455.1 Rhodospirillales bacterium | reverse complement strand
AGCGAATCTACGACGTGCTGGTGGTGGGGGGCGGCAACGCGGCGCTGTGCGCGGCCATCACGGCCCGCCAGGCCGGCGCCAGCGTGCTGCTGGTCGAACACGCGCCGCGCGCCATGCGCGGCGGCAACAGCCGGCACACGCGCAACCTGCGCGCCATGCACGCCGCACCGACCGGGGTTCTGACCGGCGCCTATCTCGAGGACGAGTACTGGGACGATCTGCTGCGCGTCACCGCCGGCAATACCGACGAGGCCCTGGCCCGCATGACCATTCGCGCCAGCGCGGGGGTGATGCCGTGGATGCTCGCCTGCGGCGTGCGCTTCCAACCCTCGCTCACCGGCACGCTCAACCTCTCGCGCACCAACGCGTTTTTCCTCGGCGGCGGCAAGGCGCTGGTGAACGCCTATTACGCCACCGCCGAGCGCCTCGGCGTGGCCGTGCTGTACGACAGCGAGGTGCGCGGGCTCACCCTGAAGGATGGTGTCTTCCAGGGTGCGGACATCACCGCGCGCGGCTTTCCGGCCACCGTGCGGGCCCGGTGCGTGGTCGCCTCCTCCGGCGGGTTCCAGGGCAATCTGGACTGGATGCGACTGTACTGGGGCGACGCGGTGGATAATTTCGTCATCCGCGGCACGCCCTATGCTCGCGGCGGCATCCTGCGCAACCTGCTCGACCAGGGCGTGATGCAGGTCGGTGACCCCACCCAGTTCCACGCCGTCGCACTCGACGCCCGCTCGCCGAAATTCGATGGCGGGATCGCCACGCGCCTGGATTCGGTGCCGTTCAGCATCGTCGTCAACCGCGACGGTGACCGCTTCTACGACGAGGGCGAGGATGTCTGGCCGAAGCGCTACGCCATCTGGGGCCGGCTCATCGCCCAGCAGCCCGGGCAGATCGCCTATTCGATCTGCGATTCGAAGGCGTTCTCCCGTTTCATGCCCTCGGTCTTTCCCGCCATCCGGGCCGACACGCCGGGCGAGCTGGCCGAGCGCCTCGGCCTCGATCCCGCGAAAATCATCTCCACCCTCGCCGCATACAACGCCTCCATCCGGCCCGGCGCTTTCGACGACACGCGACTGGACGATTGCCGCACCGAGGGGCTGACGCCGGCGAAATCGCACTGGGCGCAGCGGATCGACGCGCCGCCCTATTTCGGCTACCCGCTGCGCCCGGGCATCACCTTCACCTATCTCGGCGTGCGGGTGGATGAGCGCGCCCGGGTGCTGATGCAGGATGGCACGCCGAGCGCCAATCTCCTGGCCGCCGGCGAAATCATGGCCGGCAACATTCTCGGCCGCGGCTACCTCGCCGGGTTCGGCATGACGATCGGCACCGTCTTCGGCCGCATCGCGGGAGAGGAGGCGGCGCGACATGCGCGAAACTGAGGCCGTCGGCGAGGCGCGGCGCGCCATGGAGATCTGCAATGCCTGCCGCTACTGCGAGGGCTATTGCGCGGTTTTCCCGGCAATGGAGCTGCACCGCGACTTCGCGGCCGCCGACCTCTCCTACCTGGCCAATCTCTGCCATGGCTGCGCGGGCTGCTTTCATGCCTGCCAGTATGCCCCCCCGCACGAATTCGGCATCAACGTGCCCGCAACCTTCGCCACGGTGCGCGCGGAGAGCTACGCGGCCCATGCCTGGCCCGCGCCGTTCACACGGCTGTTCGCCCGAAGCGGCACGCTGCTCGCCGCCGTCTGCGCACTCGGCATCGCCGCCATCCTGCTGCTGCTCGCCATGTTGCAGAGCGGACCGGCCATCTTCGGAACCCATGCCGGCCCCGGCGCGTTCTATGCCGTGATTCCCTATGGCGCGATGGTCGACGTCGCCAGCATCGCCTTTCTGTATTCCCTGCTGGCACTTGCCATGGGCACCCGCAATTTCTGGCGCGAGTCCGGCGCCAACGGTCCGGTGATCCCTGCCCTGCCGCGCGCCCTTCACGATGCGCTGACCTTGCGAAACCTCGGCGGCGGCGGCGATGGCTGCCCCTACCCCACGGAAGCCTTCTCGCAAGCCCGGCGGCTTTTCCATCACGCCATGTTCTACGGCTTCCTGCTCTGCTTCGCCGCCACATCGGCCGCCACCATCGACCATCACCTGCTCGGCCTCTTTGCGCCCTATCCATGGGCCAGCCTGCCCGTGCTGCTCGGCGGCGCAGGGGGGCTGGCCATGATCCTCGGCACGGCGGGACTGATCTATCTCAAGATCATCGCCGACCCTGCGCCGATCGCCCGTGCCGCATTGGGCGGCGAGTATGCACTGCTGGCGTTGCTGTTCCTGGTGGCGCTGACCGGGCTCGTGCTGCTCGCGCTGCGCGGCACCGGCGCCATGGGGGTGCTTCTGGCGGTGCATCTCGGTTGCGTGCTCGCGCTGTTCCTGGTGCTGCCCTACAGCAAGTTCGTCCATGCGCCCTATCGCGCGGCGGCCCTGCTGCGCGCGGCCATGCAGCGTCATGCCGAGGCGCGCGAAACGCCCAGGTAGCGCGCGAGCATCGCTCCATCCGCCGCGAGCGCGGCACTCGGCCCGGCATGCACGACGGCGCCGCGTTCGAGGATCACCGCCTGGTCGGTGACGCCCAGCACCTTCTGGGCGTGCTGCTCGACAATCACGCAGGACAACCCTTCCTCGCGCGCCAGCCGGCGCAGCACGGCGAGCAGTTCGGCGACGATGATCGGCGCCAGCCCCTCGGTCGGCTCATCGAGCAGCAGCAGCTTCGGATTCAGCACCAGCGCCCGGCCGACCGCCAGCATCTGCTGCTCGCCGCCCGAGAGCTGTCCGCCCATGTTGACGCGCCGCTCGGCCAGGCGCGGAAACATCGCATAGACGCGCGCCACATCCCACTGCCCCGGCCGCGCCACCGCGGTGAGGTTCTCCTCGACCGTCAACGAGCGGAAGATGTTGCGCTCCTGCGGCACCCAGCCGATGCCCGCCAAGGCCCGCTGCTCCGGCCGCATCCGCGTGATCTCGGCCCCGCCCAGGCGGATGGTGCCGGCGAAATGGGTCGCCAACCCCATGATGGCGAGGAGCAGCGTGGTCTTGCCCATGCCGTTGCGCCCCAGCAGCGCCACCGACTCCCCTTGCGGAACGCGCAGCGACACCGCCGACAGCACGCGCGCCGCCCCGTACCCGGCGACGAGCCCTTCGATGGCCAGCAGGTCAGCCATGGACTTCCTCGCCGAGATACACCTCGCGCACGCGGGCATCGGCCGCCACCTCCGCCGGGCTTCCCTGCATCAGCACGCTGCCATTGACGAGCACGCTGATGCGCTGCGCGAAGCGGAAGACCAGGTCCATGTCATGCTCGATGAGCAGCACGCTCACCTCCACCGGCAGGGCGGCGACCCCGGCCAGAATGCCCTCCCGCTCTCCCTCCGGCACGCCCGCCGCCGGCTCGTCGAGCAGCAGCACGCGCGGTCCGCAGGCAATCGCGAGCGCAATCTCCAGCAGGCGCTGGCGCCCGTAGGGCAGCGCGCCCACCCGCTCGTTCATCACCCCCAGCAGATCGAAGCGTTCGAGGATCGCCACACACTCGTCGACGATTTCCCCCTTCGAGCCGAGGCGGCGCCAGAACTGCCGGTCCAGCCCCAGGCGCCGCGACACGGCAAGGCCCACCGTCGTCAGCGGCGTGAGATCGGCGAAGAGCTGGTTGATCTGGAAGGTCCGCACCAGGCCACGATGCACCCGCGCGTCGGGGCGCAGCGCGGTGATGTCCGTGCCATCGAGCAGAATGCGCCCGGCCGAAGGCGCCAGCACGCCGCTCAGCAGATTGATCAGCGTGGTCTTGCCCGCGCCATTCGGCCCGATCAGCGCATGGCGCGCCCCGCGCTCCAGCCGCAGCGACACGTCGTTGGTGGCCACCAGCCCGCCGAAACGGCGGCTCAGCCCGACAATCTCCAGCGCCGCATTCATCCGCGCCGCCCGAAGGCGCGCCGCGCCAGCACGAGCGAGCCGGCGAAAATCCGCTCCCGCCCGATCACCACCAGCAGCACCAGCAGCAGCCCGATCCAGAACTGCCAGTATTCCGGCGTGATGTCGGCCACCCAGTTCTGCATCGCCTTGAACACCAGCGCGCCGATCATGCCGCCATACAGATACCCCACGCCGCCGATCACCAGCATCAGCAGCAGGTCCGCCGAACGATGGAACGCCAGCATGTCGAGCGAGACGAACTGCGTCGATTGCGCGAGCAGCGCGCCGGCGATGCCGGCATAGAGTGCCGCCATCGTGTAGATGCCGACCAGCCGCAGATCGACGGCCAGCCCGATGGCCGCCGCCCGCAGCGCGTTGCCCCGCACAGCGCGCACCGTCCAGCCGAAAGGCGAATGGACGATGCGCCGCGCCGCCAGGAACAGCACGAACAGCACCACCAGGCTGTAGGCGTAGGCGACGTGTCCGGCGAGGTCGAAATCGAACCGCCCGAGCAGCGGGCCGATGGTGATGCCCTGCAAGCCGTCCGCGCCCCCGGTCAGCCAGGTCAGCCGGTTGGCCAGCTCGAACAGCACCAGGGAGACGCTCAGCGTGACCATGATGCGCGTGAGGTCGGAGCCGCGCAGCACCAGAAAACTGGTGACGAAGCCAAGGGCCGCCGAGGCCAGCGCCGCCGCCGCGAGCCCGAGCAGCGGATCGGTGTAGCCGGCCTGCGCCAGCATCCCGGCCGCATAGCCGCCGAAACCGAAATAGGCGGCATGGCCGAGCGAGACGATCCCGCCGAAGCCCAGCACCAGATCGAGCGAGAGAGCGAACAGCGCGAAGATGGCGATCTCGTTGAGCAGCAGGTGCTGGCCGGGCAGCAGGAACCAGCTCGCCGCGGTCGCCGCCCAGAAGGCGTATTCCGCCGGCTTCCACCGCGCCACCTCGCGCAGCGCCGCCCGTGCCGCCGCGTGCGGCGCCGCCGCGCTCATCGCCCGCCGGCCCGGGTGAACAGCCCGGCCGGCCGCCACAACAGCATCACCAGCATCACCGTGTAGATCACG
This sequence comes from Rhodospirillales bacterium, assembly GCA_018971455.1. Lineage (GTDB taxonomy): Bacteria > Pseudomonadota > Alphaproteobacteria > Acetobacterales > Acetobacteraceae > REEB85. The sequence continues at coordinate 1,900 of JAGXAV010000107.1, read as the reverse complement.
AAGGCGCCGAGATCCGGCACGTAGTATTTGCCGGCCACGTCGGCGACGCCCAGCAGCAGGGCGGCGACGAACGGGCCGGTGATGCTCGACGAACCCCCGACCGTCACGACGATGAGGAAATAGACCATGAACTTGAGCGGGAACCCCGGATCGAGCCCGAGCACTTCCGCGCCCAGCGCGCCGCCCAGCCCGGCCAAGCCCGAGCCGGCGGCGAAGGCGATGGTGAAGATGCTGTCCACCGGAATGCCCAGCCCGCGCGCCACCACCGGGTCATCCACCGCCGCCCGCAGCCGGCTGCCGAACCGGGTGCGCGCCAGGATGAATTGCAGCCCGAGTGCGAGCACCCCGCACACGGCGATGATGAGCAGCCGGTACGCCCCCATCGACACGCCGCCCACGACATAGCGGGCCTTGAGGAAACCCGGCAGGTGTATGAAGACCTGCGCCGATCCCGCCACATAGGCGACGGTCGCCATCGACATGAAGACGATGCCGATCGTGAACAGCACCTGATCGAGATGGCTCTTGCGATAGACATGCACGTAGAGCGTGCGCTCCATCACCGCCCCCAGCACGGCCCCCACCAGGAAGGCGAGCGGCAGGGCGGCGAGGAAGGGCACGCCGTAGCGGTTCACCAGCACCGCGGCGGCATAGCCCGCGACCATCGCGAAGCTGCCATGGGCGAGGTTGATGAGGTTCATCAGCCCCAGCGTCACCGACAGGCCGCAGGCCAGCACGAACAGCAGCATGCCGTAGGCGATGCCGTCGAACAGGTTCGTCAGCACCGCCGCCACAGGCTACTTCCCCGCGGCCTTCGCCGGGTCCTTCATCATCGGATAATCCGACATCTCGACGTTGAAGAGATGCCCGTCCACCTTCTCGACCTTGCGGATGTAGATGTTGTGCACGGCATCGCGTGTCTGCGGGTCGATCAGCAGCGGGCCGCGCGGGCTCTCCCAGCTCATGCCCTTCATGGCATCGACCAGCTTCGTGCCGTTGGTATCGCCCTTGGTCTTGGCCAGCGCCTTGTAGAACAGCGCGATGCCGTCATAGCCCCAGGTCGCCATGAAGTTCGGCCGCTTGCCGCCATTGGCCTTCTCGAACGCCGCGACATAGGCCTTGTTCACCGCCGAGGGATGGGCCGCCGAATACGGTCCGGCCGTCACCATGCCGAGCACCGCGTCGCCCATGCCGTCGAGCTGGTCGTCATCCGTCACGTCGCCGGTGCCGATCAGCCGGATGCCGGACTTGGCCATGCCGCGCTCGACGAACTGCTTGGCGAGCACCGCCCCGAAGCCCGACGGCACGAAGGTGAACAGCGCGTCCGGCTTGGCGTCCATGGCGCGTTGCAGGAAGGGCGCGAAATCCGGATTGGCCAGCGGCACGCGCAGGCTGGCCAGCACCGTGCCGCCGCCCTGCTTGAAGCGTTCGCTGAACCAGTGCTCGGCGTCGAAGCCAGGCGCGTAGTCGGACACCAGGGTGACCACCTTCTTGATCCCGTTCTGCAATGACCAGTCGGCCATCGCCACGCCGAGCTGCGGGATCACCTCCGCCGTGCGCACGATGAAGGGGGATTTCTCGGTGATGATCGACGTCGCCGCGGCGGTCACGATCATCGGGATCTTGGCCTGCGTGGCGATCGGCGCGGTGGCCATCGCCAGCGGCGTCAGCCCGAAGCCCATCAGCGCGCTGACATGGTCCTTCACCACCAGCTCCTGGGCGATGCGGCGCGTGGTGTCGGCCACGCCGCCATCATCGCGCAGCAGCACCTCGATCTTGCGGCCGGCGACCATGTCGCCGTTCTGCGCCTGGTAGAGTTTCACCGCCATGTCGATCTGCTTGCCGGTCGAGGCCGAGGGCCCGGTCATCGGCAGGATCAGCCCGATCTTCACCGCCTCGG
>JAGXAV010000106.1 GCA_018971455.1 Rhodospirillales bacterium | reverse complement strand
CACGGCGGATGGTGTCCAGCGCCCGCGTGTCGTCGGTGAGCTCTGTGCCCTCCACCACGATGCGGCCCTTCTGGTGCTTCTCCAGCCGGTTGATGCAGCGGATCATGGTCGATTTGCCGGAGCCCGAGGGCCCGCACACCACCACGCGCTCCTGCTGGGCGACGGTCAGCGACACGTCGCGCAGCACATGCGCGCTGCCGTACCATTTATTGACCCGATCGAGGATGATCGCCGGCTCGGTCTCGCTCATCGCCCGCATACCCCCTCGACGTTGCTCGCCGGAGGCTTACCATGGCGCGAACCGCCGCCCACCGGAAGGCCCATACCATGCAGATTCTGTTCACCAACGCCACCATCATCGACGCCACCCGCCCCGAGCCGCTGGAGGGCCATGTCCTGGTCGAGGGCGGCCTGATCCGCGATCTGGCCGCCCGTCCGGTGGCGGCACCCGACCGGATGGTGATCGACCTCAAGGGCCGCACCCTGATGCCCGGGCTGATCGACTGCCACGTGCATGTCGTCGCCAGCCTGATGAATCTCGGCGCCAATGCCCAGCTGCCGGAAGCCACCGCGGTGCTGCGCAGCCTGCCGATCATGAAGGGCATGCTCGATCGCGGCTTCACCACCGTGCGCGATGTCGGCGGCGCGCCCTTTGCGCTGGCCGAGGCGATCGAGCAGGGCCTGGCCGTCGGCCCGCGCCTCGTCGTCTGCGGCAAGGCGCTCTCCAAGACCGGCGGGCATGTCGATCTGCGGCCGCGCCATGACTGGCACGACGCGCATCGCTGGGGGCGCAATTTCGGCTCCCTCGGCCGCGTCGCCGACGGCGTCGACGCCATCCGCCGCGCCGCCCGCGAGGAGCTGCGCGAGGGGGCGCAATTCATCAAGATCATGGCCAATGGCGGCGTCGCCAGCCCCACCGACCCGATTGCCTGGCAGGGCTACTCCGTTGATGAGATGACCGCCGTGGTGCAGGAGGCCGAGGACGCGCAGACCTACGTCTCCGCCCATCTCTACACCGCCGAGGCCATCACGCGCGCCGTGCGCTGCGGCGTGCACAGCCTGGAGCATTGCAACCGGATCGACGCCGCCGCGGCCGGCCTGGCGGCGGCAGCGGGCTGCGTCGCCGTGCCCACGCTGGTCACCTACGAGGCGCTGGCCAGCGACGGCCCGCGCCTCGGCCTGCCGCCGGCCTCGATCGCCAAGATCGAGGATGTCCGCGGCGCCGGCCTCGCCAGCCTGTCGATCATGCGCGAGGCCGGGCTCACCATGGCCTTCGGCACCGACCTGCTGGGCGAGACGCAGGTGCGCCAGAGCGAGGAATTCGCCATTCGCGGCCGCATCCTGCCGAGCCGCGACGTGCTGGCCGCCGCCACCACCATCGCGGCGAGGCTGATCGGCATGGAAGGCCGGCTCGGCGTGGTGGCGCCCGGCGCCATCGCCGATCTGCTGGTGGTGGACGGCAACCCGCTCGACAATGTCGCCATCCTCGCCAGCCCGGAGCGCACCGTGCGCAGCGTCATCAAGGCCGGCGTCATCCACCGCTCGGCCTGACTACTTCACCGCCCCCTGCGTCATGCCGGCGATGAACTGGCGCGAGAGCGCGATATAGACCAGCGTGATCGGCAGGGCGGAGAGGGTGAGGCCGGCGAACAGCACGCCCCAATCGGTGTTGTACTCGCCCATGAACACGGTCAGCCCCTGCGGCAGCGTCTTGCGCGCGTCGCTGGTGATGAAGACCAGCGGGAAGAAGAAATCGTTCCAGATCGGCACGGCGTTCTGGATCGCCGCGATGATCATCGCCGGCCGCGCCAGCGGCAGCATGATCGACAGCATGATGCGCGCCTCGCTCGCCCCCTCGATGCGCCCGGATTCCTCGAGCTCCCCGGGAAGGGTGCGCAGGAAGCCGGTCATGATGAACACCGCCGAGGGCAACCCCATCGCGATGTAGATCAGCACCAGGCCGAGCCGCGTATCGACCAGGTGCAGCACGTCGAACTCGATGAACAGCGGAATGATGGCCAGCTTCAGCGGCACCATCAGCCCCGACAGGAAGAACAGGAACACCGCCGCGCTGAAGCGGAACGGGTAGCGCGCCAGGGCATAGGCGGCCATGGTGGCGAACACCACGATGCCGCCGACCGACGCCGTCGTCACCATCAGCGAGTTCGCCAGATAGCCGACGAAATTGGTCTCGCCCCAGATGTGGCGCAGATTGTCGAGGTTCGGCGCCGCGGGCAGGGCGAACGGGTTGGCGAAGATCTCGCCATTGCTCTTGAACGCCGACAGCAGCATGACCAGCAACGGATAGAGCATCACCACCGCGTTGGCCGCCAGCAGAAGCTGGATCAGCGCGTTCTTGGCCCGCTCGCCGCGCTCGGCCATGGCCGGCTCAGGCCTCGATCTCGCGCCGGCGCAGCACGCGCAGCACGATCGCCGAGACCGAGGCGATGAAGAGGAACATCAGCACCGCCAGCGCGCTGCCATGGCCGAAATCCTGCAGGCCGGAACTGACGCCGCCGAAGGCGGTGCGGTAGAAATACAGCCCCAGCACGTCCGTCGCCCCGCCCGGATCGCCGTTCAGCCCGGTCATGATGTAGGGCAGCTCGAACCAGTTGAAGCTGCCGATGAAGGTCAGCACCACGACGATGGTGGTGCTCGGCGCCACCAGCGGCCAGATGATGCGCCGCAGCAGGGCGCGGTCATTGGCGCCGTCCAGCCGCGCGGCCTCCAGCGTCTCGCGGGAGATCCGCTGCATGCCGGCGAGGAAGATCAGGGCCGGAAAGCCGATCCAGTGCCAGGCATTGGTGAAGATCAGGCTGCCCAGCGCGGTGGTGGAATCGCCCAGCCAGGGTGGACCCTGGATGCCCGCCAGCAGCAGGGCCTGGTTGACCAGCCCGAAAAGCGGGTTGAGGAAAAGCTGCCACAGGAAGCCGACGATCACCGCCGACAGCACCACCGGCAGGAAGATGATGACCTGATGGAGGCGATGGCCGGGCAGGGTTTTCAGCAGCGCGAACGCAATGAGATAGGCAAGGCCGTTCTGCCCCGCCATCAGCGCGGCGAAGACGATCAGATTGTGCTCGAAGGCGCGCAGCGTCATGGCGCTGAACGGGGCGGCGAACAGCACGTCGCGGAAATTCGCCAGACCGACGAACCCCGCCGGCACCAGCCCGTGAAAACCGTAGAAGGCGTAGCGGAACGCCGAGAGCAGCGGCCAGACGACGAACATCGTCATCACCACCAGTCCCGGCGCCAGCAGGAAGGCAAGCCAGAGCCGGCTGGTGCGCGCCCGCCCGCCGGCTCCGCTCATCGGCTCACTTCTTCTGGAACGGCTTGTAGTATTTGGCGATGCCCGCCGTCACTTCCGCGCCGAGCTGCGCGGGCGTCTCGCTGCCGGCCATCATGCGCTGCAACCCGTTCTGCAGCAGTTCCGAGCCGGTGGGCGTCTCGTAGCGGAAATACACCGCCATGACGTAGGGCACCGAGACCTCGTTCAGCTTCGCGACCTTGGCGAGCAGCGGGTCGCTGATCGTCACTCCCTTGATCGGCGAGATGTTGCCGAGCAGGGAAGAGAATTTGTCGGCATAGGCCGTGGTGCCCATCCAGCGCACCAGCTTCAACGCGTCCGCGCCATGCGCCGATTTGGCGTTCACCGCATAGCCGCCATCGAAGAATTTCGAGACATATTGCGGCTCGCCCGCCTTCGGCGCCGGGGGGGCGATGAAGTCGAGCGCGAGCTTGGGGTTCTGCTTGCGGAAATTGGCGATCTCGAAGCTGCCGCCAGCAAACATCGCCGCCCGCCCGCTGAGGAAGAGCTGCTGGGCGGTGGGATAGTCGATGCCGGTATAGCCCGGCGGCATGAACGGGCGCAGCTCCAGCAGATGGCCGAGGGCTGCGACATAGCGCGGGTCGGCGAAGGTGGCGCGTCCGGCGACGACATCCTGCATGAAGCCGTTGCCCAGGAAGGGGCCGGTGAAGATGCCGGCCATCACCTCATCCATCCAGCCGGTGGCCGTGCCGTTGGCGATCGGGATCACGCCGGCGGCCTTCAGCTTGGCGCAGGCGGCGAGGAAGCCCGCCCAGTCGGTCGGCGGCGTCACGCCCGCCTTGGCGAAGATGTCCTTGTTGATCAGCAGCCCGAGCGTCTGCGAGGCGAAGGCGACGGCATAGACGCGATGATCCGCCCGCACGCTCTCCGCCGCCAGCGCCTCCGCCGGCAGGTTGGCCAGTTCCGGAACGGTCTTGGCATCGAGCGGCTTCAGGTAGCCGGCGGTGGCCAGCTGCTCCAGCCCGCCATAGGCGCGCACGCCGAGCACGTCGCCGCCATGCCCGGCCGCCAGCGCCGCGGAGACGATGGTGTTGTAGTTCGCCGGCGCGAAGGCCTCGAACTTCACATGGATGTCGGGATTGGCCTTGGTGAAGTCGGCGAACAGCTCGGCGAAGGCGGCGCGATCCTCCTGCCGCCAGGTCCAGAAGGTGATGTCCCCGGCACGGGCGCTGGCGCTCGCCATGCCCCACAGGCTTGCCGCGGCCAACATCATGCCGCCGATCCGGCTGCTCCTCATCGCCCTTTTCTCCCATCACGTGACACTGGCGAAACGCTAGGCACGCCACCCCCGGGCGGTCAAGCCGCCCGCCGCTCAGGCGCGGCGGATGTTCCAGAACAGCGGCAGGCCGTCGAGCATGTCAGCGAGGTCACCGCGGAACGCGGTCGGCGCGATGGTCTGGCCGAGCGGAATATACGGCACGTCATGGAAGGCCTGGAGCTGCATCTGCTCGCAGATCTTCTTCTGGCTCGCCAGGTCCGCCGCGCGGAACCAGTCATTGCGCAGCGATTCCAGCTTCGGGCTGGTCGGCCATCCGGGGGCCGCATCCTTGCCGTTGCCGCGCAGGAAGACGTGCGCCGCCGGATTGAACTGATCGAGCCCGCTCCACGAGGTCTGGAACACCGACCAGCCGCCCTTGTCCACCGGCGCCTGGCTGACGCGCCGCTGCACCACGCTCGCCCAGTCCATCGCCTGGAAGTCGAGGTTGAGGCCGATCTTCTTGAACAGGTCGCCGGTGACCTCGGCGAGCGCCTTGGTGCTGGCGATGTTCATCGGCGCCAGAAGCACCACGCGCTCGCCCTTGTAGCCGGCGGCAGCGAGGTTGCGTTTGACCTGGTCGAGGTTGCGCGGCGAGGTCAGCGCCGTCATCCCCGCATCGCTCGCCATCGGCGTGTTCGGGCAGAAATAGCCGACATGGTCGTGCCACAGCCGCTTGTCGTCGCCCATCACGGCGATCATGTAGTCGGCCTGGTTGATGGCGCCCAGCATGGCGCGACGGATCGCCGGATTGTCGAAGGGCGGCTGCAACTGGTTGAAGCGCATGGTGGCGATGGTGCCGGTCGGCACGATGATGTCCACCTTCACGCCCGCGCTCTTGCCGAGCAGCGGCAGCAGGTCGGCGCTCGGCGTATACCACCAGTCGATTTCGCCCTGCTGCAACGCGGCGGAGGCGGTCCCCGGGTCCTGCATGATGACCCATTCGATCCGCTCGAAATGGGCGATTTTTCCCCCCGCGGTGCGCGAGGCCGGCTCCTGGCGCGGCAGGTAATCCGGGTTGCGCTCGTAGACGGCGCGCGCCCCCGGCACACGCTCATCGGCCTTGAAGCGATAGGGGCCGCTGCCGGTGGGATCGGTGATCTGCTTGAAGGCGTCGGTCGCGGCGATCCGCGCCGGCATGATCGGGCACATGCTGGGCGCCGTCTTGCTCAGCGCGTCGGGCAGCAGCGCGAAGGGATATTTCAGCCGGATCGCGATGGTGCGGTCATCCGGCGAGGTCATCGCATCGATCGCCGCCATCAGCGCCTGGCCGAAGGCATCGCGCTTGCCCCAGCGCGCGATGCTGGCGATGCAGTCGCGCGCCAGCACCGGCTCCCCGTCATGGAATTTCAGCCCGCTGCGCAGCTTCAACGTCCACAGTTTCTTGTCCGCATCGACGGTGAAGCCCTCCACCATCTGCGGCTTCACGCCGAACTGCGCATCGGTGCCGAACAGCGTGTCGTAGACCAGGAAGCCGTGATCGCGCGTCTGATAGCTCGTCGTCCATACCGGATCGATGGAGGCCAGATCGGCGTCGGGAACGAATTTCAGCACCTTGGCATCGGCCCCCCGCGCGATCGCTGGCATGGCGAGGCTGGCGGCGGCGGTGAGCAGGAAATCGCGGCGTTGCATGGCACATCTCCGCACCTACGAACCGCGCCAGTATCGCCCGATTGGCCGCCACGGCAAGAGCCGCCACCCGGCCGGCTTGCGTGCGGCGCCGCATTTCATGGCATAGAGGCCGCCCGGGCAGCACAGGTGGGGCAGGGATGGAAGAGGTCGATTGCGTCGTCGCCGGCGCGGGCGTCGTGGGCATCGCGGTGGCGCGCGCGCTCGCCCAGGCCGGCCGCGAGGTGCTGGTGCTGGAAGCCGCCGAGGCGATCGGCACCAAAACCTCCAGCCGCAACAGCGAGGTGGTGCACGCCGGCATCTATTACCCGAAGGACAGCCTGATGGCTTTCCACTGCGTGCGGGGGCGGCGCATGCTCTACGCCTTCTGCGCCGAGCGCGGCGTGCCCTTCAACAATTGCGGCAAGCTCATCGTCGCCACCTCTGCCGCGGAGACCGAGAAGCTGGCCGGCATCAAGGCCCGCGCCGAGGCCAACGGCGTCGAGGGCATGGCCCTGCTCGACGCCACCGCCGCCCGCGCGCTCGAGGCTAACCTGCACTGCACCGCCGCCCTCCTTTCGCCCACCACCGGGGTGGTGGACAGCCACGCCTACATGCTCGCCCTGCAGGGCGAGGCCGAATCCGCCGGGGCATTCTTCGCTTTTCACAGCCGGATCGAGGGCGGGCGGCTC
>JAGXAV010000105.1 GCA_018971455.1 Rhodospirillales bacterium | reverse complement strand
AGGTTGCGGCCATTCACGCCGAGGCCTTCTCGCTGGCCGAGGTGATGCACGGGCCGCTGCGCCTGATCCAGCGCGGCTTCCCGGTGCTCGGCCTGGTGCCGCAGGACGTTGCCGCCGCGGCCAACCGCGCCGCGCTGGCGCGCATTGCGGCCGCCGGCGGCACGGTGTTCACCGCCGCGGCGGCCGGCCCGGGCACGCTGCTGCCGATCGCCGCCACCGGCCATGGCCTCCTCGACCCGCTCGCCATCGCGCTGTCCTATTATCGCTTCATCGAGGGCGTCAGCCGGATGCGCGGGCTCGACCCCGACCATCCGACCCACCTGCGCAAGGTGACGGAGACGCTGTGATGCCGCTTATCGCCCTGTCCGGCGCCCAGGTGTTTGACGGCGAGCGGATGCGCGAGGGCGACGCCGTGCTGATGCGGCATGGCCAGGTCGTCGACATCGTCGCCGCAAGCGCGGTGCCGCCGCAGGCGGCGGTGGAGGCACTCGCCGGCGGCGTGCTGGCGCCGGGCTTTGTCGATCTGCAGGTCAATGGCGGTGGCGGCGTAATGCTGGGCGAGACGCCCGACACCGCCACCAACCGCGCGACGTTGGAGCGTATCGCCACCGCCCTTCGCCCGCTCGGCACCACGGCCCTGCTGCCGACGCTGATCACCGCCGACGCGGCCACCATGGCGGCGGTGATCGCCGCGGCGGCCGGCGGCCCGCTGCCCGGCGTGCTCGGCCTGCATCTCGAGGGCCCGCATCTCGCACCCTCCCGCAAGGGCGCGCACCGCGCGGCGCTGATGCGCCCGATGACGCCGGCCGATGCCGATGCGCTGGTCGCCGCCCGCGCGCGCCTCGGCGTGCTGATGGTCACCCTGGCCGTCGAGCAGGTGGCGCCGGCGCTGATCCGCCGCGTCACCGATGCCGGCGTCATCGTCAGCATCGGCCACAGCGACGCCAGCTACGACGCGGCGCGCGCGGCGTTCGACGCCGGGGCACTCTGCGTGACCCATCTGTTCAACGCCATGAGCCCGCTCACGAGCCGCGCGCCCGGGCTGGTCGGCGCGGCGCTCGCCTGCGGGGCGGCGTGGGGCGGCGTCATCGCCGACGGCCATCACGTCCACCCGGCGAGCCTGCGCATCGCCCTCGCGGCCAAGCAGGGCCCGGGCCGGCTGTTCCTGGTCAGCGACGCGATGGCGACGGCGGGCAGCGCCATCGGCGGGTTCGATCTCGCGGGCGTGCGGGTGCATCGCGCCGCGGGGCGCCTGACGCTGGCGGACGGCACGCTGGCCGGAGCGGATATCGACCTCGCCGGATCGCTGCGCGTGCTGGTCCATGCCGTCGGCGTGCCCCTGGCGGAGGCGCTGCGCATGGCGACAACCTATCCGGCCGCGCTGATCGGGGACGCAACGCGCGGCCGGCTCGCCCCAGGCCGCCGCGCCGACATCGTTCTTCTCGGCGACGACCTCACCGTGCGGCGGGTGTGGATGGCCGGTCAGGCCGTGCCCGCCGGCTGATCGACCGCCTCCAGGACCGAGCCGCGCGCCGTACCTCGCGGCACTTCCGGGGCCAGAAGACGGGTGCGCTCAGGTGACGCGCCTGCGGAACAGCCAGCCGGCGGCGGCCAGGCTGACCAGGCCGATCGCCGCCATCGGCCAGTATTGCGGGGCGAGCGCGCGCAGGCCCGCCCCTTCCAGAAACACGCCGCGCACGATCACCAGGAAATACCGCATCGGGTTCAGCAATGTCAGGTCCTGCACCCAGGGCGGCATGTTGGCGATCGGCGTCGCGAAGCCCGACAGGATGATGGATGGCACCATGAACAGGAACGCGCCCAGCAGGGCCTGCTGCTGCGTCGCCGCCAGCGAGGAGATGGCCAATCCGACCCCGGTCACGGCGACGACGAACAGGACCAGCCCCAGATACAGCGGCGCCAGCCCGCCGCGCAGCGGCACGTTGAACCAGAACACCGCCGCGGCAATGATCACCGAGGCCTCGAAAAGGCCGATCAGCAGCCCGGGCAATCCCTTGCCCAGCAGGATGTCGATCGGGCGCAGGGGCGTGACCAGCAACTGGTCAAACGTGCCGGTCTCGCGCTCCCGCGCCACCGACAGGCCGACCACGAGCAGCGTCACCACCTGCGTCAGCAGGGCCACGATGCCGGGCACGATGAACCAGCGCGAGCTCAGAGCGGGATTGAAGCGGGCGCGCAGATCGAGCACGGCGGGTGGGGCCTGGCGGCCGTGATCGGCGGCCCATTTCAGCAAGAAATCCGTCAGGATGGTGTTGGCGTACCCCTCGATCAGCAGCGCGGTATTGGAGTTGCGGCCATCGACGATGGCCTGCACCGGCGCCGGGCGGCCGGACAGCAGATCGCGCGCGAAGCGGCGATCGATGACCAGCACCAGCTGCGCCCGGCGCGAATCGATCAGCTCGTCGATGCGCCGCGGGTCGTGCAGCATCGCGACCAGCTGGAAGGTGGTCGCGCCGAGGAAGCGGGCCACCAGATCGCGCGAGGCGACGGATCGGTCCTGATCGTAGATCGCCACCGGCACGTGGTTGAGATCGAAGGTGGCGGCGTAGCCGAAGACCAGCAGCTGGATCAGCGGCGGCCCGATCAGCACCATGCGGCTCTTCGCATCGCGCAGCACCGCGAGCAGTTCCTTCACGATCAGTGCCAGAACCTGATGGATCATGCGCCTAGTCCAGGCGCTTGCGCGCCGTGGCGCGCGCCAGCGCCAGGAAGATCGCCGCCATCACCGCCAGCGCCACGGCGTTGGGCAGGATGACCGACCACACATTCCCGGCCAGAAACACCGATTGCAATATGGCAACAAAATACCGCGCCGCGACGATATGCGTGATGGTCTGGACCGCTTGCGGCATCGAGTTGATGTCGAACACGAAGCCCGAGAGGATGAAGGCCGGCAGGAAGGTGGTGATGATGGCGACCTGCCCCGCGACGAACTGGTTGCGCGCGAAGCCCGAGATGAGAAGCCCCATGCCCAGCGCCGCCAGCATGAACAGCGCCGAAGTCGCGGTGAGCACCCAGACCGATCCCTGCAACGGCACGCCGAACAGGAACACCGCGATGGCGACCGAACCCGCCATGCCGCCCATGCCCAGCACGAAATACGGAATCAACTTCGCAAGCAGAATCTCGTGGATGGTCACGCGCGTGACCATGAGCGCTTCCATCGTGCCGCGTTCCCATTCGCGCGCGATCACCAGCGCGGTCAGCAGCGCGCCGGTCAGGGTCATGATCACCGCGATCAGGCCCGGCACCAGATAGTCGCGGCTGTCCACCGCCGGGTTGAACCGGACCTGCGGCTGCACCGAAAGCGCCATGGCCGCATCGCCGCCCGTGGCCGCGGCGCGAGCGGCGAGCCAGGTGGCCCAGGCCTGCTGCACGTAGCCCTCGATGATCCGCGCGTCATTGGCATCGACACCGTTGACGATCACGCCGATCGGCGCATTGCCGCCGGATTCGGCGCGGCGCGCGAAATCGCCCGGCAGCCAGACGATGCCCTGCACGTCGCGCGCCGCCATCGCCCGCTCGGCGTCCTGGATCGTCAGGAAGCGGACCGGGCGGAAGAACGGGGAGTGGGCGAAGCGGCTGGTGAAGCTGGCGGCAATGGCGCTCGGCTGCTGAACCACCAGCGCGATCGGCACGTTGCGGGCATCGAGCGTGACGCCGTAGCCGAAGATCATCAGCAGCACCGCGGGCAGGACGAAGGCGATCGCGAGCGCCGAAGGGTCGCGCCAGATCTGCAGCGACTCCTTGCGCAGCAGGCCGTACAGGCGACGGGTTGCGCCCGCGCTCATGGCGGGGCCGCTCGGTCGGGCGCGTCAATCACGGCGATGAAGGCGTCTTCCATGGTGGGGTCCGGCCGCGCCGGCGTGCGGGCGCGGCGGCGGATGGCCTCGGGCGCGCCGGCGGCCAGCACCCGGCCCTGCGCCATGATGAGCAGCTGGTCGCAATGCTCCGCCTCCTCCATGAAATGCGTTGTCACCAGCACGGTCACGCCGGCCTCGGCCAGGGCGTTGATGCGGCGCCAGAACTCGCGCCGCGCCAGCGGATCGACGCCGGAGGTGGGTTCGTCGAGGAACAGGATGTCGGGCTCGTGCATCAGCGCGCAGGCAAGCGCGAGGCGCTGCTTGAAGCCGAGCGGCAGGTCGCGCGCGGTGGCCTCGCGCATTGCGCCGAGTTCGAATTCCGCCTCCGCCCACGCGACGCGGGCGCGCTGGCGGGCGCCGGACAGGCGATAGGCGCTGGAGAAGAAGCGCAGATTCTGCGCCACCGACAGATCGCCGTAGAGAGAGAATTTCTGCGCCATGTAGCCGATGCGCCCGCGCGCCGCGGCCGCCGCCCGGCGCAGGTCGAACCCGGCGACGCGCAGGGTGCCGCCGGACGCCGGCAGCAGGCCGCACAACATGCGAAACGTGGTGGATTTGCCCGCGCCGTTGGCGCCGAGCAGGCCGAAGATCTCGCCGCGCGCAACGGTGAAACTCACATCGTCCACGGCGACGAAGGCGCCGAAGCGGCGGGTCAGATGAGCGACCGAAATCACCGGCCCGGCCGGCAGGGGAGACGCGGCCGGCACGGCGGTGGCCGGCGTGCGCTGCGGCGGAACGGCCCCCCGCGCCCGCAGGCGGGCCACGAAGCTGTCTTCGAATCGCGGCGGCGCCGGTGTCAGCTCCAGCGCCGGCACGTCGGCGACCGGCGGCGCGGCCTCCGCCGTCACCACCCGCACCCGGCTGCCCTGGATCACCGCGTCGATCACCCCGGGCGCGTCGGCGAGCCGCGCTTGCAGCCGCCGCCGCCCCAGGCCGGCGGTGGCATGGAAACATCGCCCCTGCATCTCGGCGGTGAACTGGCCCGGCCGGCCGTGGCCGAGCAGCCGGCCCTCATGGATCAGCAGGACATTGTCGCAACGTTCGGCCTCGTCCAGATAGGCGGTGCTGAACAGCACCGTCATATGCGCCGCGCGCGTCAGGTGGTCGATGATCTGCCACAACTCGCGCCGCGAGACCGGATCGACGCCCACAGTCGGTTCGTCGAGCAGCAGCAGCTCCGGCGGGTGCACCAGGGTGCAGGCCAGGCCGAGCTTCTGCTTCATGCCGCCTGACAGCCGCCCGGCGATGCGCGCGGTGAACGGGCCGAGACCCGTCATGTGCAGCAGCTCCGCGTAGCGGGCCGGGCGTTCGGCGGGCCGCACGCCTTGCAGATCGGCGTAGAGATCGAGGTTCTCTGCCACGCTGAGATCCTCGTAGAGGCCGAAACGCTGCGGCATGTAGCCGATCCTGCCCTGCACGCGGAGCGCCTCGCGCGCGACGTCGATCCCGAGCACCTCGATCGTGCCCGCATCGGCGCGCAGCAGCCCGGCGATCAGCCGCATCAGGGTCGTCTTGCCGGCGCCATCCGGGCCGATCAGGCCGCTCACCGCGCCGCGCGCCGCCGTGGCGGTAATGCCGTCCAGCGCCACGCTCACCCGCCGGCCGGTGCGGAAACTGCGGCGCACGTCGTGCAGGCGCAGGGCAGGCTGCGGCGCGGCGGCGGACTCAGGGGCCTGCGGCATGGCCCGGCACGCAATCGGCGGGCGGCGCACCCGCCGGCCCGGCGGGATCGATGCGCACCGTCGCGGGCATGCCGAGCCGCAGCTCGCCCCGCGCGTCGCAGACATAGACCCGCAGCTGATAGACCAGTGCCGTGCGCAGCTCCGGCGTCTCCACCGTCTTCGGCGTGAACTCGGCGGTGGGCGAGAGATAGCCGATCCAGCCGTGATAGACCTGCGCGGGATAGCTGTCGGTGCTGACCTCCGCCGCCATCCCGGGCCTGATGCGGCCGAGATCGCTTTCCGGCACGTAGGCCCGCACCCAGAGCGGACTGGGCAGCGCCATGGTGAAGACCGGCGTCGCGGGCGAGGCCATGTCGCCCGGTTCGAGGATGCGATCCTCGATCACGCCGTCAGCCGGCGCGTGGAGGCGGGTGTCGTCGAACTGCCGCTGCGCCAGCACGACGGCGGCCTCGGCGGCCTGCCAGGCGGCGCGGGCGGCGGCGACGTCTTCGGCGCGCGGGCCCTTCACCGCGAGAATCCAGGCCTGGCGCGCGGCCTCGTATTGCTGGCCGGCCGCGTCGAGCGCCGCCTTGGCGTCGTCGCGCTGGCGGATCGTCCCGGCATTGGCGGTGGCCAGCGCCAGGGCGCGCCGATAATTCGCCGCGTCGTTCCGGTAGATCACCTGCTGGGCGTCCATCGCCGCCTTCGCCTGCGCGATCTGCTCCGGCCGCGACCCGGCCAGCAGCCCGGCCAGCACCTGCCGCTGATTCTCCGCCTGCGCCTTCGCCTGCGCGAGGCCGGCGGCGTAGCGCGTATCGTCCAGCGTGGCGAGCAACTGGCCGCGCGTCACCACCGCGCCCTCCTGCACCAGCATGGCCGCGATATGGCCGCTGTCGTTGAAGGCCGGCCGCACCTCCCGAATATCGATGTCGCCGTAGAGGGTCAGGCGCGCCGAACCGGATGCCAGGCCATGCGGCAGGAACCGCCACGCGATGCCACCGGCCAGGGCGAGGACAAGGAGGACGAGCAGGGCGATCCGCGGTCTCAAAGACATGCTGGCTGCACTTCCGTCTCCGCCCGCCATCCACGCGCATCCCGGCGCCCGCGCGCCCTCGCCCGACATGTTCCGTACGGCTGCCCACCGAGCCATGCCTTGACAGAGATCAATCGAACCCCTGCGCGCCGGGCCGCGTGCCGGCGCGCCCGCCGGACCATTGCAGATCGGGGCATGCGCCTGCCATGCCAATCGACCGCCCGGGTCATGATTCCGTGCGCCCGACGCAGACCGCGCCGGCGCGCGCCCGGCGGCGGTGGGGACGCCCTCAGCGCCGCTCGCTGTCCAGAGTGGCCATCTGGGCGGCACGCGGGTTCAAT
>JAGXAV010000104.1 GCA_018971455.1 Rhodospirillales bacterium | reverse complement strand
CGGGCAGGCAGTCAGCCGGGCCGAGCGCATGCGGCGCGCCCAGGCGCTGATGGTCGAACTCGGCCTGGCGCCGGAGCTGGCGACGCGCACGCCGGCCCAGCTTTCGGGCGGCCAGCGCCAGCGCGTGAACATCGCGCGGGCGCTGTGCACCATTCCGAAACTGCTGGTCGCCGACGAGATCGTCTCGGGCCTCGACGTCTCGGTTCAGGCGCAGCTGCTGAACCTTCTGCAGCGCCTGCGCCAGGAGCGCGACTTCGCCATGATCTTCATCTCGCACGACCTTTCGGTGGTGCGTCATCTCTGCGACAGGGTGCTGGTGATGCATCGCGGCGTCATCGTCGAGCAGGGGCCGGTCGAGCAGATCTTCAACCGGCCACAGCACGACTACACGCGGACCCTCCTGGCGGCCGTTCCGCCCGACGCGTGAAGGCTACAGGATCTGGTTGCGCAGGGTGCTGCCGGCGCGCAGGTGCGCGAGGTTCTCGGTGAGAATATCGAGAAGATTATCCTCGTAGCGGCGCGTCTCGCCGGCCGTGTGCGGCGTCACCAGCACGTTCGCCATGCCCCAGAGCGGCGAGGTCGCGGCCAGCGGCTCCTCGGCGGTGACATCGATGCCCGCCCCGGCGATGCGGCCTTCGCCGATTGCTGCAACAAGGGCCGCCTCATCGACGCAGCGCCCCCGGGCCACGTTGATCAGCCAGGCGGATTTGCGCATGCGCGCCAGCGCGTCCACGCCGATCAGCCCCTCGGTCTGCGGCGTCAGCGGGCAGGTCAGCGCCACCGCGTCGGCGGCCGGCAGCAGGGCGGGCAGAAGGTCGAGCGGATGCACCTCGCCCGCCCCATTGGCGCCGCCGGCTGGGTCGCGGCGCACGCCGATCACGCGCATGTCGAACGCCTTGGCCAGCCGCGCCAGCCTGCCACCGATGCGCCCGAGGCCGATCACCAGCAGGGTCTTGCCGCCCAGCTCATCCTCGCGCCCGGCGAAATCGCCGATCATGCCGCGCCAATGACGGCGATGCTGGTTGTCGCGCGCCTCGGGCAGGCGGCGCGCCAGCGCCAGCAGCAGCGCCATGGCGTGCTCGGCCACCGCCGCCGCATTGACCCCGGACGCGCTGGCGAGGCGGATGCCGCGCGCGCCCAGCGCGGCGCGGCCGAACTGGTCGGTGCCGGCGCCGATCGACTGGATGAAGCGCAGGCGCGCCGCCCTGGCCAGCAATTCATCGCGCCACAGGCCGGAGATCACCAGGATGTCCGCCTCGCCGATGCGCGCTTCGAGTTCGGCCGCGCTGCGCACGGTGAAGCTCGCCGGCCCGGCGGCACGGGCGGCAAGACGCTCCTGCAACTGGTAGGAAACATGAGCGAAACAAATCGTCGGATCGTCGGGCAGGGCCGGCATGTCGGTCATCCTTCGCGCAGGCCCGCCTCGCGCAGCAGCGGCAGCACATTTTCGATGAAATACGGCAGCTCGTCAGCAAAATTCACGAAACTCACCGTCGTACCCGCAAAGCCGGCCGCCGCCATGCGCACCATCTCCCCGGCGATGTGGGCCGGCGTGCCGACCAGCGGATAGGTGCCCGCCCCCCCGGCGAAACGCTTGCGGTGCAGCCGGTAGGCCTCCGCATCGTGCGAGCCGGAGAATTTCTCCTTCGCCCCCATGTAATGGTCGACGCTCTCGCTGTCCTGCATCGTCACCGCGTAATGCTCGTAGTAATCCTCGGCCTCGCCCTGTGTCGGACGGCAGACGACATGGGTGGTGGTGTAGACGCCGACCTCGCGCCCCTCGCGCGCCGCGCGGGTGGCGATGTCGTCGATCTGGGCGCGCCCCTTCTCGATGTCGGTGAAGGTCGTGAACAGGAAATCGGCGGCCTTGGCGGCGAAGTCCCGCCCTGGCGGGGAGAAGGCGGCGTTCAGCGTCACCGGCCTCGGCTTCTGGACGGGTGCCGGGCGGCCGGACACGTTCTTCAGCTTGTAGAACCGGCCATCGAAATCGAACGGGCCGGTATCGGCGAGCACCCGGCTCAGGATTTCGAACCACTCGAGCCCCTGGGCGTAGCGGTCCTCGATCATGGTCAGGCCGAAGGCGTCGAACTCCTCGGGGTTCCAGCCGCAGACGATGTTGAGCCCGGCGCGGCCGCCGGAGGCATGGTCGATGGTGGCCAGCGCCTTGGCGGCAAAGACCGGATGCACCATCGGCACATGCACGGTGGAGAACAGCGCGATGCGCTCGGTGACGCCGGCAAGGGCCGCGGCGAAGGTTAGCGTCTCGAAGCTCCATTCGCGCGAGTTCATCTCGCCGCCAAAACCCTTCCATCGCGCGATCGGCAGAAAGAACTCGATGCCCGCGCGGTCGGCCATTCGCGCCACCTCGACGATGCCGGACCAGCTCGCCGGCCAGCGCTCGGGCACGCGGGTCAGCGTCAGCCCGCCATCGGCATTGGCCGAGAAAACACCGAGCTTGAAGCGGTTCGGGCCGTGCATCGGGTGAAGCGCCATGGGCCTGTCGTCCTTTTCCTCGGCGGATATTCGACCACCGGCGGAAAAATACTTCAAGGTTAAAAGAATATCAGCCGGCGGCGAGGCGCTGCACCGACGACGTCACATCGGCAAGCCGGTCGGGATCGACCATGCGGCCGGAGCGGATCAGCGCCATGGCGGCGCGCACCTCGCGCGGCGCGTTGACCCCGATGGCCGCACCCACGGCGCCCCCGGCGTCGAGCAGGAAGGCGGCGAAGCTCGCACTCCCCCAAATCCCGCGCAGCACCAGGCGCTGGCCCTCCTCCACCAGCCCCGCGACCTGGAGGTTCATGCCGTGCTGGTCGGTCCAGAACCACGGCACATCGTCATAGGCCTCGCTGCCGCCGGCCATGACGCGGCCAACGGCGATGCCGTGATTCTGCGCGTGGCGCCAGCTCTCCATGCGCAGCCGACGTTGCAGGCGCGGATGCCAGAAGGCGGCGACGTCGCCGGCGGCAAAGATATCGGCCGCGCTGCTGCGCCCGAAAGCATCGACGGCGATGCCGCCCTCGACCGCCAACCCCGCCGCCACGGCGAGGTCCGTGGCACGCTCCATGCCGATGCCGGCAATGACGCAGTCAGCCGGAAAGACCTCATTCGCGCACACCACCCGCCCTCGCTCGATCGCCTGCGGCGCCGTGCCGAAGCACAGCCGCACACCGGCCTTTTCATGCAGCCCTTCCACGTAGCGGGCGAAGGCGGGCGGCAGGCTGCGGCCCATGGCGCCGGGGCCGGCCTCGATCACCGTCACCTGGCAACCGCGCGCATGGGCGGAGGCGGCGATTTCCAGGCCGATCACGCCGGCGCCGATGCACACCACCCGCGCCCCCGCCACCAGGCGCGCCCGGATCGCCGCCGCATCCTCCAACGTGCGCAGGCTCAACGCGCGCTCGGCCCCGGGGATGGTCAGCCGCCGCGCCCGCCCGCCCGTGGCCAGCAGCAGCCGGTCATAGGCGACGTGCGTCCCGTCGCGCAGGGTCAGCCGATGCGCGGCGGCATCGAGGCCGGTTGCGACGCAGCCGGAACGGAAATCGATATCGCGCTCGGCGTAGCGGCCGGGTGGATAGAACCAGGCGGCGGGTGGCGCCGGCTCGTCGGTCAGCGCCGCCTTGGACAGCGGCGGCCGCTCATAGGGGGCGTGCTGCTCGGCGCCGAGCAGCAGGATGCGGCCGGTGAACCCCGCCTCACGCATGGCCATCGCGGCATGCCCGCCGGCCTGGCCCGCACCGAGAATGACATGAACGGCCTGGGTCACGGGCGGGGTCCTCGGTCGCGGCAGACAATGGCATCACATTGCGTCATGATCGCACCATCGATTCGTCGGGCTGGCTGCAAATTTTTGGGGGCACATGCGGATATGAGTGAAGCAGAAAACTGGGTGCGCGTCGCAGCCCTCGGCGATGTGGCGGCCGGCACGGTGGTCGGCGTCGAGGCGATGGGGCTCAACCTGGCCGTCTATCATCTCGAAAGCGGCGAGGTCTGTGTCACCGACAATGTCTGCACGCACGCCTTCGCCCTGCTCAGCGACGGCTGGTTCGAGAACGGCACGATCGAGTGCCCGCTGCATGCCGGCCAGTTCGACGTGCGCACCGGCAAGGGGCTGGGCGCGCCGGTGGAGGAAGATCTGCGGGTGTTCCGAACCAGGGTGGAAGACGGCGCCATCCTCATCGAACTGCCCGGCTGAGGGGCGCCCTCGTCACGCCGGCGCCATCGGCAGACCGGTCTCGGAGGTGTCCTCTCCGAGGCGCGCCGGCAGCGCATGCACCCAGCGGCGGTGAGCGGATTCGCTGTCACGGGCTGCCATGACCCGCGCGCAGGCCGGCGTGATCATGGCGCCGCTCCCTCGATGCGGGTGAATCGCAGCCCGCGCGCGCGCCCGCCATCGACCATCAATCCGCTCACCGTTCCGTCCCCGGCGCGCGCGACGCGGACATCGAGCCAGGAGCGGAACAACGCGCTCGGCACGTTGACGCGCACATCATCGCCCTCGATCGCCTCGACATCGAAGACGGCGCCGCGGACCAGCGGGCCGGACACCTCGACGCCCATCGCCTGGCCCTGTGCGACGAAGCGCCACACCGCGCCGATCTCGTCGCTGCGGTAGGCGCCGGCGAGGCCCGCCGGCAACGCCGCACCCGCCTGCACCGGATGGTAGGTCGCGCTTACCCCGGCATCGGCCTCCACCTCCAGCACGGTGCCCGCCGCTCCCGTCGATGCCCGCATGGTGAAATCGGCGGCCGAGCGGCTGGCGCGCAGCCGGCCATCGGCGGTCTGGCGCAGTTGGAACGGCACGCCGTGCGTGCAGCCCGTCGGCATGCCATCGGCGAGGCTGAGATCGAGCGTGGCCCCCCCGACCCGGTCGATGTAGCGTCCGGCGAGCGGCGCAAATTCGGCCGAAACCGGCGTCACGGGCACCGGCCCCAGATCGGCGCGCCCGTCGAGTGCCGCGTCCAGCATGGCATGGGCGATGTGCCAGGGATCGGCCGTGCCGTTATTGGCGATGCAGATCACCGCCAGCCCGGCCGCCGGCGCGCGCAGGAACTCGGTCTTGTAGCCCGGCCACAACCCGCCGTGATCGATCGCGCGCAATCCGCGATACTCACGCACCTGCAGGCCGCGCGCATAGGTGTTGGGCAGGCCGTTGCCGAACGGGGCGAGGCGCTCAAGCTCGCTTGCCAGCGCCGCGGAATGGCCGGCCGAGATGTGGCGCACCCACAGCGCCAGATCCTCGACCGAGGAGACCAGTCCGCCCTCCCCGCCCAGCGGAAACCCATGCGCGGCACGGCTCCATCCGCCGCCCTCCGCGGGGAGATAGCCGGTCACCAGGCCCGGCACGACGACATTCGTGCTCTCCACCATGGCCGTGCGCGTCATGCCAAGCGGGCCAAAGATACGCGCCTGCAAGAAAGCCGGCAGCGCCATGCCCGAGACGCGTTCGGCGATCAGGCCGAGCAGCAGGAAATTGGTGTTGCTGTAGAGATAGCGTGCGCCCGGGGCGAAGTTCAGTCCGCGCTGGCGGCAGATGCCGGCGAGCAGATCGGCGGGCCGGCACGGCATCGAAAGATCGCAGCCGCCAAGGCGCATGATCTCCAGCATGTCGCGCAGGCCGGAGGTGTTGTGCATCAGGTGGTCGATGGTGATGGTTGCGCCGAAATCCGGCAACTCGGGCAGATGATCCTGCACCTTGTCCGCAACGTGCAGCCGCCCTTCCGCCGCCAGCATGAGGATGGCGGCACAGGTGAACTGCTTGCTGACCGAGGCGATGCGAAAGACGCTGCCCGAGGCGAGCGGCACGCCCATCTCCAGGCTCGCCATGCCGGCCTGGCGATGCACCACAAGCGCGCCATCGCGCACCACACCGAGCGCGACACCCGGCGTGTCCGGCCGGTCGAACGGGGCGATCAGGCCCTCGGCGATTCGTTCCAGCCGCAACAGATCCAGGTCCGGCATCGCCCCACCTTTCGTACTGCCCGCAACACCCACTGGTCGCAGCCTAGGCACGGCCAGGCGGCTTGTCACAATGCGTCCCGGCGGCGTGGCGCAGCGGCGCGTATTTCGTGCATGAACCGGCACGGCGACGGCTGGCTCACTGTCGTGTCACGCGCCGTTGCGCTCCGCACGCCCGGCCCCTGCCAGCATCGCCGCCGTGCCGACACGGGCGCGAGGAGCCGATGCGATGGCGAGCAGCTATACCTGGAATGTCGGCTCCGGCCTGTGGAACGCCGCGGCGAACTGGGCCGATCTGACCACCGCGACCACCCCGTCGCTGACCGCCCCCGGCACAGCCGATACCGCGACCATCGCCGGGCCGACCAGCTCGACGGACAGCCTGGTGGGCGGACCCGGCGCGGCGGCCATTCTCGATGTATCCGGCAATCTGGCGCTTTACGGCCAGCTGAACCTCGGCACGCTGTCGGCCACCAACGGGCAGATCGACATCCTGGCGGGCGGCGTGGCGCAGGCGAGCGCGGCGGGCCTGAGCAGCGCCGGCCTGCTGGTCAACGGGGTGGGGGCGGATTTCGCCGTGGCCGGCACGGCAACGGTGTCGGGCTTTGGCGTGCCGCTGAGCGCGCGCGACCATGGCGCCATCACCCTGGCCGCGCTGGCCGCCGGCGGGGCCGTGCTCACCGTCGATTCGACCGCAACCTTCGAGATCGGCGCCGCCGGGGGTGCCGCCGCGGGCCTGCTCACCGTCGATGCCGGCGCGGCCCTGTCCGGGGCCTCCGCGCTGAACGGGGCGGTGCGCGATGACGGGCTGATCACCGCGAGCTCGGCCCTCGCCATTGCGGGCGCGGTGGCCGGCACCGGCACGATCGCCATTGCCAGCTTCGCCACGGCGAGTTTTGCCGGCGCCGTCGCCGCCGGCCCGACCCTGGCCTTCCAGGACGCAACCGGCACGCTGGCGCTCGGCACGCAACCCTTCGCCGCC
>JAGXAV010000103.1 GCA_018971455.1 Rhodospirillales bacterium | reverse complement strand
AGGCGCAGGATCGCGGGGGGTGCTGCGGTCGCCGGCACGCCGGGTCAGGCCGGGTCCGGCGCGACGGCGGCGAGCGCCGCCGCCTCGTCGTGGTAGATCGGGATCAGGTCGTCGATCCCGCTCACGACGATCACCTCCTCGACCGCCGATTGCGGCGCCAGCAGCACGACCTTGCCGCGCTTGCTGAGGATCGACTTGGCGCTGATGACCAGGCTGCGCAGCCCCATCGACGCCATGAAATCGACGGCCGAGAGGTCGATCACCACCGCCCGGCGGGAGCCGCCTACGATGCTCATCGGCATGTCGATCTCCTGCGCGCCGGCGATGTCGATGCGGCCGGACAGCACGACTTTCGTGACGCTGCCGGCGAGATCCTCGATCATGATCGGCATGGCATTGCTCCGGTCGGGCCAATCAAATTCGACCGGCGCGGGGCGAAACACTGCCAGCGCGCCGGCACGCTCGCAAGCCGCACGCATGCCCGAAAGGCGCGGTGCCGCGCCGCACCGATGCCAACTTGCCCGATAATATCATCAAACTGTCATATGTCTGGGCCGATCACCTCGACGGCGCGGATCGCCATCGGTCGCTTGCAACAATCCGGTCACGATATTATGCCGGCTGACGAAGGCGGAGGTCGCGATGATCGGCGGGGACGACGACATCGAGCGGACGATGACGCTGCGCGCGCCGGTCAGCCACGCGCCGCCCGTCGCCGTGGGTCATTTCATCGCCTATGGCGAGGGCGAGGCGTTGCGGCGGGTGGCGATCGATGCCGCCGGGCTGACCATCGGGCGGCAGGCGCCGAGCGAGCTGGTGATCCCGGCACCCGATATCTCGCGCCGCCATTGCCGGATCGAACTGGACGGCGAGTGGGCCGTGCTGAGCGATCTCGGCTCGACCAACGGCACCTTCGTGAGCGGCGAGCGGGTGGTGGCGCCGATGCGGCTGCGCAACGGCAGCCGGCTGTCTCTCGGCACGTTCGAGCTGCGCTACGAGCGGCGCGACCGCCGCGAGGTGGCGGAGGAGGCCGAGCTTGCCGCGGAGCTGCGGCGCGCGGCCGATTACGTGCGCGCCATCCTGCCGGCGCCGATCGCCACCGGCCCGGTGCAGACCGAGTGGTGGTTCGTGCCCTCCTCGCAGCTTGGCGGCGACGCCTTCGGCTACCAGTTCCTCGATGACGACCATTTCGCCGGCTTCGTGCTCGATGTCTCCGGCCACGGCATCGGCTCGGCGATGCACGCCGCCAATGTCGCCAACGTCCTGCGCCGGCGTGCCTTGCCCGCGGTCGATTTCCGCGACCCCGCGCAGGTCGCGGCCGGCCTGAACGCGATGTTCCCGATGGAGGAACATAACGGGCTGATGCTGACCCTGTGGTATTTCGTCTATCAGCCATCGACGCGCGCCCTGCTGTATTGCGCGGCCGGCCACCATCCGTCCTTCCTGGTCGCGCCTGGCGCGGCGGCGCCCGAGCCGCTCTGGCTGCGGGGACCGGCGATCGGGCTGCTGGCGCGCGGAAACTGGGGCGTTGGCCGCGCCGAGATTCCGCCGGACAGCCGGCTCTTCGTGTTCAGCGACGGCGCCTTCGAAATCATCGCCGCCAGCGGCGAGCCCTGGGTGATCGAGGATCTGCGGCAGATCGTGATGCAGCCCGCGATGCCCGGCCTGTCCGAGCCGCAGCGGCTCTACCGGGCGGTCCGCGCGGCGGCGCGGCCCGGTCCGCTCGACGATGATTTCTCCGTGCTGGCGGTGAGCTTCGGATAGCGCCGGGGCGTCACGGATCCGCCGGGGTGAGCGCCAGGGCGCGCGCATAGACCTGCTTGCGCGGCAGGCCGGTCGCCGCGGTGACGGTGGCGACGGCCTGTTTCAGGCTGTGGCCGGCCAGCGCCGCGCGCAGGCGGGCGTCGAGGTCGTCCTCGTCCTGCGCCTCGGCGGGCGCGGGGCCGACCAGCACGGTGATCTCGCCGCGCGCCGGGGTCGCGGCATAATGGGCGGCGAGCACGCCGAGCGGGCCGCGGCGCACCTCCTCGAAGCGCTTGGTGAGTTCGCGGGCGACGGCGGCGGGCCGGTCGCCGAAGCTGTGCGCCATGTCGGCGAGCGTCTCGGCCAGGCGGTGCGGCGCCTCGTAGCAGATCAGCGTGGCCACGAGCCCGGCGCGCTCGGCGGCCCGAAGGGCCGCGAAGGCGGCACGGCGGGCGGCCGGGCGCGGCGGCGGGAAGCCGATGAAGAGGAAGGGATGGGGCGGCAGGCCGGACAGCGTCAGCGCGAGGAGCGCCGCATTGGCCCCGGGAATGCCGCCGACCGGCAGGCCCTCCGCCAGCACCGCGCGCACCAGGCGGTAGCCGGGGTCGGAGACCAGCGGCGTGCCGGCATCGGACACCAGCGCCACCCGCTTGCCGGCACGCAGCAGGGCCAGCACCTGCGCGATGCGCGCATCCTCGTTGTGCTCGTGCAGGGGCATCCGCCGGGTGGGAATGTCCCAGGCCTGGCAGAGCCGGGCGGTGACGCGGCTATCCTCGCAAAGGATCAGCTCGGCCGCGCGCAGGGCGGCGACCGCGCGCGGGCTGATATCGCCGAGGTTGCCGATTGGCGTTGAAACCAGCACAAGTCCATCCGGCGGCGCCGAGATCCGCACCGCCGGCTGCACCGGAGGATGGTCGCATGTTTCGTCGTGCATTCGTGCTCCTCGCCACCACCCTAGCATTGGGTGGCTGCGCTGGCGCCTATCAGGGTGGCGGCCCGATGGCCCTGGGCGGCGCCGGTCCGGCCGGATCGGGCGGCCTGCCCGCACCCTCCGAGGCGGTGCCGGCCGGGCAGGGCATTGCCATCCTCGCCCCCCTCTCCGGCCCGAACGCCGCCCTCGGGCCGGCGCTGGTCGCCGCCGCGAAGCTGGCGCTTGCCGGCGGGCCGCGCCTCGATGTGCGCGACACCGGCGGCACCCCCGCCGGCGCCGCCGCCGCCGCCTCCGCCGCGATCGCCGCCGGGGCCGGGATCCTGATCGGCCCGCTGACCGCAGGCGAGACGCAGGGCGCCGCAGGGCCGGCGCGCCAGGCCGGCGTGCCGTTGCTGGCCTTCACCAATGATCCCGCGCAGGCCCACCCCGGCGTGTGGGTGCTTGGCATCACCCCGGCCCAGCAGGTGCGCCGGATGGTGGGGGCGATGACCGCCCAGGGCCGATCGCGCTTCGCCGCGGTGCTGCCCGAGTCACAGTTCGGCAGTGCAATGGGCAGCGCCCTGGTGCAGGCGGTGGCCGAGGCCGGGCTGCCGCCGCCGACGATGCGCAGCTACGCGCCCGGCATGGCGGCGATGAATGCGGCGATGCGCGACATCTCCGACTATGCCGGCCGCCGCGGCCCGATCGACGCCGAAATCCGCGCGGCGCGCAACCAGCACACGGTGGCCGGACGCAGGCGCGCCGCCGAACTGGCCCGCCACGCCATTCCGCCGGCGCCGTTCGACGCGCTGCTGCTGGCCGCCACCGGCGACTCGCTGGGCGCGCTGGCGACCCTGCTGCCCTATTACGACCTCAACCCGCCGCAGGTGCGCGTGCTCGGCCCGGCCCTGTGGGCATCGCCGGTCGCGCGCGGGGCGACCAGCCTGACCGGGGCGGTCTTCGCCGCGCCCGACCCGGCCGCGCGGGCGGATTTCGATCAGAAATTCACCGCCGCAACCGGCGCGCCGGCGCCCGGCATCGCCGATTTCGCCCATGACGCCGCGGCGATCGCGCGCGTGCTGGCGCCGTCCGCCGGCGGGGCCGGCTATTCCGCCGCCGCGCTGTGCCGCCCGGACGGCTTCGCCGGCGTTGACGGCCTG
The DNA here is from genome assembly GCA_018971455.1 of Rhodospirillales bacterium. Taxonomy (GTDB): domain Bacteria; phylum Pseudomonadota; class Alphaproteobacteria; order Acetobacterales; family Acetobacteraceae; genus REEB85. The sequence continues at coordinate 3,202 of JAGXAV010000103.1, read as the reverse complement.
CTGGCGCTGCGCACCGACGGCACGGTGCGCCGCGGCCTCGCATTGTTCGAGTTGCAGCGCGGCGGGCCGCAGATGATCGAGCCGGCCCCCGACAACCTTTCCGCCCCGGGCATCTGATGCGCCTGGCGCTGCTGCTCGGGGCGGCGCTGGCCATGGCCTTCGTGCCGCTTGCCGGCCTCGCCGCCCTGGTGCTGACCGGCGCCGCCGCGGGCCTGCCGGCGCTGCTCGCCATGGCCGCGGTGCTGCTGGCGGCGCTGGCGCTGGCCGTCCTGTGGGCGCGCGACGTCGAGCTGCTCGCCGAGACGCTGCGCCAGGCCAGCCACGAGAACCTGCCCGGCGTTGCCCGCGCCGCCGCGGCTCCCGCCCTGCCGGCGATGGCGCGCCTCGCGCGGACCATGGAGCGCCTCGCCCGCGCGCAGGCCAGCCGCGCCACCCGGCTGGGCGAAGGGCTGCGCGCCAGCGAGGCGATCATCGAGCGCCTGCCCGACCCGCTGCTGGTGCTCGGGCCCGACCGCGCCGTGCTGCGCGCCAACGCCGCCGCCCGCGCCGCCTTCGGCGCCGACATCGCCGCCGTGCTGCGCCACCCCGATCTGCGCGCGGCCATCGAGGCCGCCTGGCGCCACCGCGGCAGCGAGGTGGCGGAAATCGATCTGCCCGTTCCGGTGGCGCGCGCGGTGCAGGCCATGGCGATCTATCTCGACCCGGCGCTGGCCGATGGCGGCCAGGCGCTGCTGGTGCTGTCCGACCGCACGCGCGAGCGGGCGGTGGAGCGGATGCGCGCCGATTTCGTCGCCAATGCGAGCCACGAGCTGCGCACGCCGCTGGCCAGCCTGATCGGCTTCATCGCCACGCTGCGCGGCCCCGCCGCGGACGACCCGCCGGCGCAGCAACGCTTCCTCGCCATCATGGACGAGCAGGCCGAGCGGATGAACCGGCTGATCGACGATCTGCTCAGCCTCTCGCGCATCGAGCTGGTGGAGCACCAGGCGCCCTCCGAGCCGGTCGATGTCGCGGCCCTCGCCGAACGCATCGCCGCCGGGTTCGAGCCGCGCATCGCCGCCCGCCGCCAGCGCCTGGAGCTGGCCATCGCCGGCGACCTCGGCACGATTCCCGCCGATGCCGACCAGCTGGCCCAGGTGCTCGGCAACCTGCTCGACAACGCCATCAAATATGGCCGGGACGAAGGGGTCGTGCGGCTGTCCGTCGCCGCGGCGGCGGGCGGGCGGTGGCCCGCGCGGCCGGGGGTGACCCTGGCCGTCACCGATGACGGGCCGGGGATTCCGCGCGCCCATGTGCCGCGGCTGACCGAGCGCTTCTATCGGGTCGATCAGGGGCGTTCGCGCGCCGCCGGCGGCACCGGCCTCGGCCTTGCCATCGTCAAGCACATCGTCAACCACCATCGCGGCCAGCTCGCCATCGACAGCGATGCCGGCAGCGGCGCGAGCTTCACCGTCTGGCTGCCCGCCACGGCCGACAAATAACCCACTCCACCACGAGGTCCTGCGCCGCCATGCCTGACAGCGATCACGCCGTCCCGCACACCACTCGCCGCGGCGATTACCGGCCGCCTGCCTATCTGGTGGACCGCGTCGATCTGCGCTTCGACCTCGACCCCCAGGCGACGCGGGTGCGCTCGCGCCTCGCGCTGCGGCGCAATCCGGCCTCGCCCGGCAACGAGCCGCTGCGCCTGGATGGCGAGGCGCTCATCCTTCGCGCGCTCCGTCTCGACGGCGCAGCACTCAGCACCAATCGCTATCGCATCGAGGCCGATGGCGCGCTCGCCATCGCCGACATGCCGGATGCCGGCGAATTGGAGATCGAGGTCGAAATCTCGCCGGCCGCCAACTCGGAACTCAGTGGCCTGTATCTCTCGGGCGGCAATTATTTCACCCAGTGCGAGGCGGAGGGCTTCCGGCGGATCACCTATTTCCCCGATCGCCCGGATGTGATGGCGCGCTTCACGACGACGATTTCCGCGCCGCGCGCCACGGTGCCGGTTCTGCTCTCCAACGGCAACCTGACCGCGCAGGGCCAGGACGGCACGCGCCACTGGGCGACATGGACGGACCCGCATCCCAAGCCCGCCTATCTCTTTGCCGTCGTCGCCGGCGACCTCGTCGCGGTGCGCGACCGCTTCACCACGCAGTCCGGGCGCGACGTCGATCTCGCGATCTGGGTGCGCGCCGCGGATGCCGATCGCTGCGCGCACGCCATGCGCTCGCTCAAGGCCTCGATGCGCTGGGACGAGGAGGTCTATGGCCGCGAATATGATCTCGACATCTTCAACATCGCCGCCGTGTCGGATTTCAACATGGGCGCGATGGAGAACAAGGGCCTCAACGTCTTCAACACCAAATACGTCCTGGCGCGGCCGGATACCGCGACGGATGGCGATTATCAGGGAATCGAATCGGTCATTGCGCACGAGTATTTCCACAACTGGACCGGCAACCGCATCACCTGCCGGGACTGGTTTCAGCTCTCGCTGAAAGAGGGGCTCACGGTCTTTCGCGACCAGCAATTCTCCGCCGACCAGGGCAGTGCCGCCGTCAAGCGGCTGGGCGATGTGCGCGTCCTGCGCGCCGGACAGTTTCCCGAGGATGCCGGCCCGCTCGCCCATCCGGTGCGCCCGGACAGCTACATGGCGATCGACAATTTCTACACCGCGACCGTCTATCAGAAGGGTGCCGAGATCGTGCGCATGATGCACACGCTGATGGGCGCTCAGGGTTTCCGCAAGGGGATGGATCTGTATTTCGCCCGCCATGACAACCAGGCCGTCACCATCGAGGATTTCGTTGCCGCATTGCAGGATGGCTCGGGCGTCGATCTGCGCGGCTTTCTCGCCTGGTACGCGCAATCCGGCACGCCCGAGCTTCGCGTCGAGGATCATTACGATGCGCAAGGCCGCCGCTACACGCTGACCCTTCGCCAATCGACCCCGCCGACGCCGGAGCAGCCGACCAAGAGACCCTTGCCGATTCCCGTGGCGATGGCGCTGCTCGACGGTGCCGGCCGCGAGATGGCGGCCACGCTGGATGGCGCGACGCAGGCGGGCACGCGCCTCCTGCTCCTGACAGAGGCCGAGCAGAGCTTCGTCTTTACCGATGTGGCCGAGGCGCCGGTGCCGTCCCTGCTGCGCGGCTTCTCCGCCCCGGTGGCGCTTGCGGGAATTTCCACCGACACGCGCCTCTTCCTCGCG
>JAGXAV010000102.1 GCA_018971455.1 Rhodospirillales bacterium | reverse complement strand
CGTGCTGGCGATCGTGGCGGCGAAGGAGATGGGGGCGGGGCGGGTCATCGTCGTCGGCGCGCCGGAGCATCCGCGCCTGGCGCTGTGCCGGAAATTCGGCGCCGAGGCGACGGTGGACATCACCCGCCACGCCAGCGCCGCCGAGCGCATCGGCGTCACGCGCGAAATCGTCGGCGGGTTCGGGGCCGATCTGGTGATGGATTGCAGCGGCCACCCGACCGCCGGGCCCGAGGGCATCGAGATGCTGCGCGACGGCGGCACCTATGTGGAGATGGGCCAGTTCACCGATGCCGGCGCGATCGAGACCAACTGGCACCGCATCTGCACCAAGGACATCAACCTGCTGGGCAGCTGGGCCTTCACCGCCGACGACATCGCCGCCGGGATCGCCATGCTCCACCGCGCCCGCGACCGCTATCCGTTCCGCGACTTCCAGATGCGCTTCCCGTTCACCGAGCAGGGCGTCGCCGACGCCATCGCCGCCGCCCGCGAGATGCGCTGTCTGAAGGCGACCATCGTGCCGCACCCCGACATCGTCGAGTAGGCGTTGCGGGGTCAGCCCGCCTGCAACAGCAGATGGATCGCCGCGGTCCAGGAGAAGTCGCGCCCGCCGATGCCGCCGCCATCGGTCGGGTTGAAATACTCGCTGAGCCCGCCCTCGCGGATCAGCCGCGCGGTGTCGGCGCGGATCCGCCCGGCGCGGGCCGCGTCGCCGCCGGCGGCGAGGCCCTCGGCGATCATCCAGTTGACGACGGCCCAGATCGGCCCGCGCCAGTAGCGACGCGGCTCGAAGCGGGGATCGGCGGGATCGCAGGAGGGCACGAGGAAGGGCACGCGCGCGGCCCAGCGGTCCAGCGTGGCGCCCATGGCAGCCGCCTGGGCCGGCGTTGCGGCCTGCGCCCATAGCGGCAGCAGCCCGGCCGAGGTGGCGGCGTTGATCGGTGCGCCATCGCGCAGGTCGCGCGAGAGGAACAGCCCGTGGGCGGCATTCCATTGCGCCGCGATGGCCGGTTGCATGGCGGCGATGCGGGCGGTGATCTCGGCGGCGTCCGCCGGCGTGCCGAAGCGCGCGGCAAGCGCCAGCAGATCGCGCTCGGCGCGCAGCAGAATGGCGTTGGTGCCGATATCGGCGACACGGAACGGCGAGACGGCGAGCATGCGCGCGGCGTTCCAGCCCTCGGCGCGGAACAGATCGACGAGATGGATGAAGCGGCGATACTCGCTCTCATGCGGGCGCATCGCGGCATCGACGTGGCTCGTGTCGCGCCGGCGGATCGGGGTGGTGGTCTGGCTCGGCACGCGCGCGAGGGCGGCATCCCAGGCGGGGGAGTTGTCCATCCCCGTCTCCCAGGGATGCAGCGTGCTCACCAGGCCGGTGCGGGCGGGATCGCGCGCCTGCTGCCACCAGCGGTGGTTGCGCAGCAGGCACGGGTAGATCGCCGCCATCCGGTCCTCGGCGGAGCCCGTGTCGGCGGCGCGGTCGAGCAGGCGGCGCGCGGCACTGGCCAGCACCGGCGGCTGGGTGATGCCCGAGGTCGGCGGGGTGCGGGCGATGCCCCACACGTCGGGGCCGGGGAAATAATCATCCGACGCCGCGTGGAAGACGATCTGCGGGATCATGCCGTCCTCCCACTGGCCGCGCAGCAGGGAGGCGATCTCCCGCCAGGCGCGGAGCTCGTCGAAGGTGGCGAAACCCATGGCGACGAAGGCGGAATCCCAGTTCCACTGGAACGGGTAGAGGCGCGAGGTCGGCACCGTGTAGCCGCCGCGATCATTGGCGCGCAGGGTGCGCCGCGCGGCGTCGTCCAGGGTTTCGTCGGTGGTGTTCTGGCTCATGTCGTGCATCGGCTCACGGGTTCGGGGGGTTGATCGCCGCACCGCTCGCGGCATCCATCCAGCGCAGGCGGCCGGGCAGCGGGCGCAGATGGATGTCCTCTCCCGGCGCCGGCAGGCGTTCGGACGGCAGCACCACGCGCATGCGGTGGCCGGCGACCTGGCCGGTGACGAGGGTGTGCGAGCCCATCGGCTCGACCACCAGGACGGCGAGCGGGAAGCCGGCACCGGCGGTGACCTCCTCGATGTCCTCGCCGCGCAGGCCGAGCACGATCGGGCCATCGGCCGGGGCGGGGAAGGTCAGCGCGCCGAGGCGAACGGCGCCGCCGGCGGCGGCGAGTTCGAGAAAATTCATCGGTGGGCTACCGACGAAGCCGCCGACGAAGCGGGTGGCGGGGTGGCTGTAGATGGTGGCCGGGCGGTCGAGCTGCTGGATGCGTCCGTCCTGCAGCACGGCGATGCGGTCGGCCAGACCCATCGCCTCGGTCTGGTCGTGGGTGACGTAGATCGTCGTGGTGCCGGCCGCGCGCAGCACGGATTTCAGCTCGGCGCGCATCTCCAGGCGTAGCAGCGCGTCGAGATTGGAGAGCGGCTCGTCCATCAGCAGCACCGAGGGCTCGACGGCCAGCGCACGCGCCACCGCCACGCGCTGGCGCTGGCCGCCCGAGAGCTGGGAGGGGTAGCGGTCCAGATACGGCTCGATATGAAGAAGCTCCGATGCGCGGCGCACCTGGCGGTCGGTGCGCGCAGCCTCGGCGCCCGCCATGCGCAACCCGAAGGCGACGTTGTCGCGCACGGTCATGTGCGGAAAGACGGCGTAGTTCTGGAACACCATGGCAAGGCCGCGCGCACGCGGCGGCAGACGCGAGACGTCGCGCCCGCCGATCAGGACGCGGCCCTCGCTCTGGCTCTCGAGGCCGGCGATGACGCGCAGCAGCGTGGTCTTGCCGCAGCCGGACGGGCCGAGAAGGGCGAGGAACTCGCCATCGGCGACGCGCAGCTCCACCCGTTCGAGGGCGACGACCGCGCCGAACGCCTTGCGGATGCCGTCGATGACGATTTCAGCCATGCCGTGCCCGCTCCCTCGAGTCCCGTTTCATCGGTTGGCGATGCCCCACATCGAGAATAGGTGTTTTCGCACCAGGAAGATGAACACGACCGACGGCACGATCAGCATCAGCCCGCCGGCGAACTGCACGTGCAGCGGGCTTTCGGACAGCACCGCCAGCAGGTAGGCGGTCAGCGTGCGGTGGCGCACGGTCAGAACCGAGGCGGCGAAGACCTCGTTCCAGCTGATGACGAAGGCGAAGATCGCGGTGGCGGCGATGCCCGGCAGTGCCAGCGGCACCACCACGCGCAGGAAGGCGCGCGGGCGCGAGCAGCCGAATACCCAGGCCGCCTCTTCCAGCTCACGCGGAATGCCCTGGAACAGAGAGGCCGAGACCAGCACCGCGAATGGCAGGGCGAGCGCCGCGTGGATCAGCGCGACGCCCACCGGCGTGTCGTAGAGTCCGAGGCGGATGAAACTGACGGTGAGCGGCAAGGCGAGGATGCCGACCGGGAAGGCGCGCGTGAGCAGGATGAGCAGCCGGTAGGCGGTGGCGCCGCGGAAGCTGTAGCGGGCCAGCGCGTAGCCGGCGGGGGCGCCGAGCAGAATGGAAAAGATCATGCACAGCACGGCGACTTCGAGGCTGGTCAATGTCGCCGTCCAGACGCCGTCGATGGCCAGGAAGCTGCCCAGCGTCGCGAACGAGGCGCTGCCGGGCCAGAAGGATTTCGGCCAGCTATCCACCGCCGCCCGCCCGCCGACCGCGCCGAGCGCGATCAGCCAGATCGGCACCAGCGTCCAGGCGCACAGGGTGGCGACGCCGCTGAGGAAGATGCCGCGCCGCAATGTCATGCGAGCTGCTCCGGGGGCGTGCGCAGGACCCGCAGATAGACGAGCGTGGCGGCCAGCGAGAGCAGCATCACCACCACCGCGTAGGCGGCCGCCACGCCGTAATCCTGGTTGGCGTATTGCCAGTTATAGGCCTCGCTCACCAGCACCGGCATGTTGCGCCCGCCAAGGGCGAGGACGATGGCGAACATCTCGAAGGCCAGGACGGTGCGCAGGATCAGCGCCGTCTGGATGCTCGGGCGCAGCAGCGGCAGGGTGACGCGGCGGAATATCTGCCAGGGCGAGGCGCCGAACACCGAGGCCGCCTCGGCATATTCCTTCGGCACCAGTTGCAGCCCGGCGACCAGGACGACCAGGACGATCGCGGTGGCGCGCCACAATTCGGCGAGCACGATGGCGCCCAGCAGCGCCGCTGGCGTCTCGTAGGTGAGGTAGCTGTGCGGCGCCGAAATCAGCCCGAGATCGAACAGCGCCGAGTTCAGGTAGCCGCGATCATTGAGGATGGCGAGCCAGACCAGGCCGGCGGCGAGATCGGAGATGCCGAGCGGGATCGACCAGATCCACAGCACCAGATCGCGCCCGCGGCGGATATGGCGCAGCATCAGCGACATTCCGATCGCCAGCAGCAATTGCAGCGGCACCACGATCAGCACGATGCGGAAGGTGTTCAGCACCGCGTCGGAGAAATTGAGGTCGTTGGCCATGCGGGCGAAGTTGCCGAGGCTCCAGGCCTGCCCGGCGCGGAAGGCCAGCCTGATTGTCTGCACCAGCGGCACCAGGAACAGCACTGCGAGGAACAGCAGCGATGGGGCGATCAGCAGGTACGGGGCGAGCGTCTTGCGCATCGATGCCTCCTGGGCGGCGGCCGAGCGTGGGCGTGGGCGCGGCCGCCGCGGCGGGGGTTACAGTACCAGACCGGCCTGCATGACCGGCCTACAGCACCGGGCAGGCGCCGGTGCTCGGTGCGTCGGGCGCCCAGCAGGGGGCGGCGGCCTCGACCATCAGCTTGCGCAGCACGGCCGCCTGGCGATCGAGCACGGCGGCCGGCTTGCCGCCGCGCAGCACGATCAGCTGGAAGGTGTCGAGGAACACCTTGTCGAATTCGCCGCCCTTGGCGCCGAGGCCGAGCGGCAGCAGGCTGGGCAGGGCGTCATGCGCCGACTGGGTGGCGTTGATCGCACTCACCGCGAGCTTCAGCCCCGGCGAAAGGTCGGCCGGCAGCTTGGCGTTCACCACCGGAAAGAAGCCGACCTCGCGCGCGGTGGTGATCTGGGTGGCCGGCTGCGTGAGGTACTCGATCAGCGCCGCCGCCCCCTTGGGGTCGGGCGCGCCGGTCGGGATGGCGAGGCCGGCGATCACCGGCATGTAGGCGCGCCCCTTCGGGCCGGCGGGCGCGGGGAAGGTGACGAACTGGTCGGGCATGTGGGTCAGCGCGTCGAGCAGGCGGGCGACGTGGTCGAAGCCGATCCACACATCGCCGGTGAGCAGCGGCTCCTGCATGAAATTGTAGTTGGTGGAGTTGGGATTCACCGATTTCCACATGGCGGCGAATTTCTCCCACATGGCGGCCGCCTCGGGCGAACGGAACGGGGTGACGACGCCGCCGGTGTAGGAGGGGTAGAGGAAGCCCTCGAAGAAACGGTGCATCAGCCCCTTCGGCCCGGCCGGGAAGCCCAGCATGCGCCGGCCGGTCTTGGCGGCGATGTTGGCCGCCCAATGACCGAGCTGGTCGTAGGTGAGCGCGTTGATGTCGGCGCCGGCCGGCAGGTAGGGCAGCGCCTTGCGGTTGGCGGCCATGAAATAGGTCGCCTGCATCCAGGGGATGTAGAGCTGGTGGGCGGTGCCGAAACGGCCCAGCGCCATCAGTTTGTCGGGAATGCCGCGGTCCTTCAGCCGGGCCGCGAGATCGTCCAGCGGCGCCAGCCCGCCGATCGGGGCGAGTGGCTGCAATTCGCCGTGCAGCGCCCCGATCAGGCTGGTGGTGTGGTGGTTGGTCTTCAATTCGGCTTCCAGCCGCACGGTGAACGGCGCCGGCTCGTCCACCACATAGACGGGCTGCACCGGCGCCCCCTTGAGGATGACCTGGCGCACCTTGCTCGCCTCCTCGATCGGGCGAAGCTGGGTGGACAGCCACACCAGATCGGCGGCGCGGGCGGCGGGTGAGAGCGCCGTTTGGCCGAGCAGCGCGCCGGCGGCGGCGGTGGCGCTACGGATGCAGAAGTCGCGACGGTTCATGGGGTCCTCCCGGAGAGTCTTGTTGTTGCGACGGATCAGGAGCCTCGGTCGGCGCCGGGCCTTCGGAGGCCCGCAGCACCAGGCGCGTCGGGATGATGGCGTGCAGCCCCGCCGGATCGGCGCCGGCGAGCAGCTTCAGCAGCATGTCCACCATGTGCGCGCCGGCCAGTTCCACCGGCTGGTCGATGGTGGTCAGCGGCGGATGGACGTAGGCGGCGAAGGGCAGGTTGTCGTAGCCGATGATCGAGAGGTCGCAGCCGACATGCCGGCCGCAGGCGACGGCGGCGCGCATGGCGCCGACGGCCAGCCGGTCGGTGGCGCAGATCAGGCCGGTCGGCGGGTCCGGCTTGGCGAGCAGGGCGCGCGCGGCGGCCTCGCCGGCCTCCTCGGTGGGGGCCGCGGCGGCCGATGGGCCTTCCGCGAGCCCCGCCTCGGCCAGGGCGCGCCGCCAGCCCGCCTCGCGGTCCTGCGCATAATTGTAGGAGGGCGGCGCGTTGAGCAGGCCGATGCGGCGGTGGCCGAGTTCGATCAGCCGCTGCGTCGCCATGGCGATGGCCGCCGCGCCATCGGTATCGACCCAGGCATAGGGCCGCGGATCCTGCGTGCGGCCATGGGCGACGAAGGGCAGGCCGCGGTTGAGCAGGTAGGCGATGCGTTCGTCATGGCGGCGGGTGCGGGCGACCAGCATGCCATCGACGAGGCGGCCTTCGACGAGGTGGCGATAGGCGCGCATCTCCTCAGGGCCGGGTGGGGCGGCCATCACCAGCAGATCGAGCTCGGCGGCGGCCAGGCGCGGCCCGATGGCGGCGGTCAGGCGCAGGAAGAAGGGGTCGTCGAACTGGCCGGGGGCGGCGGGCAGCACCCGGCCGATGGCGTCGCTGCGGCCGGATTGCAGCCGCCGCGCGATCTTGTTGGGGCGGTAGCCGATGCGCCCGGCCTCGGCCTGCACGCGGGCGCGGGTCGCCTCCGCCACGTCCTCGTACCCGCCAAGGGCCCGGGAGACGGTGGTGACGGACAGGCCGAGGCTTCGCGCGATGCGCAGGAGGGACATGGCGTTTGCGGCGCCCCCTTGTGGGGTCGGATGGGACGGGACGA
>JAGXAV010000101.1 GCA_018971455.1 Rhodospirillales bacterium | reverse complement strand
ACCCATGTCGCCATCATCATGGACGGTAATGGCCGCTGGGCCGCCGCCCGCGGGCTGCCGCGCCTGGCCGGGCACCGCGCCGGCGTGCAGGCGGTGCGGCGCACCATCGAGGCGGCGATCACCCAGGGCGTCGCCTGGCTCACCCTCTACGCCTTCAGCAGCGAGAACTGGCGCCGGCCGCGCGCCGAGGTGATCGATCTCACCGGGCTGCTTCGCCACTTTCTGCGCAGTGAGATCGCCGAGCTGAAGGCGCAAGGGGTGCGGCTGCGCTTCATCGGCGACCGCGGGCGCTTCGACCGCGACATCGAGCAGGATCTCGCCGAGGCCGAGCGCGACACCGCGACCAATACCCGGCTCAACCTGGTGGTGGCCCTGTCCTACGGCGCGCGGGCGGAGCTTGCGGCGGCGGCGCGGGCGGCGGCGATCGCCGCGCGCGACGGGCTGCTCGACCCCGCGGCGCTGGACGAGACGCGCTTCGCCGGCTTCCTCTCCACCGCCGGCATTCCGGACCCCGATCTGGTGATCCGCACCTCGGGCGAGCAGAGGCTGTCGAACTTCCTGCTGTGGCAGTGCGCCTACGCCGAATTGCTGTTTCTCGATCTGCTGTGGCCGGATTTCGATGCGCAGAGCTTCGCCGGGGCGCTGGCGGAGTTTGCGCGGCGGGAACGACGTTTTGGCGCCAGGCCCGGCTGAGCCCGCCCCCGCGCCCTGGCGCGATTTGCGGCTTCGCCTGCTCTCGGCGCTGGTGCTGGCGCCGCTGGCGCTGGCGTGCCTGTGGATCGGCGGGCTGGCATGGGCCGGGCTGGTGCTGCTGGCCGGCGGCGGCGTGGCCTATGAGTGGCACGGGCTGGCCCGTGGGCGGCGGCTGGCGCTGGCCGGCGGCGTGGTCTATTTCGGGCCGGCGCTGCTGGCGCTGCTCTGGCTGCGGGCCGATCCGCTGGCCGGGCGCGGCAACGTGCTGTTCGTCATGCTGGTGGTGTGGGCGAGCGATATCGGCGCCTATCTGGCCGGCCGGGCGCTGGGCGGGCCGAAACTGGCCCCCCGCATTTCCCCGGGCAAGACGCGCTCGGGCGCGCTGGGCGGGCTCGTGGGGGCCGCGCTCGTCGGTCTGGCGGCGGCCATGCTCGGGCCGGGCGCCAGCCGGGGCTGGGCGGCGGCCGGGCACGCGGTGGCGGCGGCGCTGGCGCTGGGCGTTGCGAGCCAGATCGGCGACCTGCTGGAGAGCGGGCTGAAGCGGCATTTCGGCGTGAAGGATTCCGGCCGGCTGATCCCCGGCCATGGCGGCCTGCTCGACCGGCTCGATGGGCTGCTGCTCGCCGCTCCTCTTGCGGCGGTGCTGGCATTGGCGCTCGGGGGCGGAGTAGGGTTGTGGCAATGAAGACCGTGTCGATTCTCGGCAGCACCGGCAGCGTTGGAACGCAGACCATCGATCTGCTGGCGGCGGCCCCCGAATCCTATCGCGTGCGAGCCCTGGTCGGCGGGCGCAATGCCCGGCTGCTGGCCGAGCAGGCGGTGGCGCTGCGCGCGGAATGGGCGGTGATCAGCGATGCCTCCTGCCACGCCGAACTGGCCGCCGCCCTGGCCGGCACCGGCATCGCCACCGATTGCGGCGAGGCCGCGGTGGTGGCCGCGGCGGCGCTGCCGGTGGACTGGACCATGGCGGCGATCACCGGTGCGGCCGGGCTGAAACCGACGCTGGCGGCGATCCGCAATGGCGGCGCCGTGGCGCTGGCCAACAAGGAGGCCCTGGTCTGCGCCGGCGAGGTGATGCTGGAGGCGGTGGAGGCGCATGGCGCCACGCTCCTGCCGGTCGATTCGGAGCACAACGCCATCTTCCAGGCGATGGCCGACGGCAACCATGGCGCCGTCGAGCGCATTGCGCTGACCGCCTCGGGCGGGCCGTTCCGCACCGCGAGCCTGGATGACATGGCCCGCGCGCTGCCCGAGGCCGCCCTGCGCCACCCGGTCTGGTCGATGGGGGCGAAGATCAGCATCGACAGCGCGACGATGATGAACAAAGGCCTCGAAGTCATTGAGGCTGCACGTCTCTTCGGTCTGCCAAGCGAGTCGATCGAGGTGCTGGTGCATCCCCAGTCGGTGGTGCACGGGCTGGTCTATTATGCCGATGGCAGCGTGCTGGCCCAGCTTGGCAGCCCGGACATGCGGGTGCCGATCGCCCATACGCTGGCCTGGCCGGCGCGCATCGCCACCCATGCCCGCCGCCTCGACCTCGCGGCGATCGGGCGGCTTGAATTCGGCGCCCCCGACCTCGCGCGCTTTCCCGCCCTGCGTCTGGCGCGGGAGGCCTTGCAGGCGGGCGGCGGCGCTCCCACCATTTTCAGTGCCGCCAACGAGGTCGCGGTGGCGGGGTTCCTGGCCGGGCAGATCGGGTTTCTCGACATTGCCGCCCTGGTCGAGGAGGCGCTGGCGTCGATCGGGCCGCAACCGGCCGACAGCCTGGACGCGGTGCTGGAACTGGATGGGTGGGCGCGGCGTGTCGGCGGACAGATCTGCGTCGCCAAGGGCCGCTCGGCGGCGTGAGGCCGGTCAACGGCAACCTTGACGGGTAAGCATGGCCGGATTCTCGACCGAAGGTTACAAAATTGGTGAATCAAAACTGTTTAATTCATTGATGCATTGTGCTTGACTGCGGTTGTGTAATTTTTGTCCAAAGATAAGTAAATATTGAGACGTAAGGGGACGCCGTGTTCGATTTCCTGCCTGCCGCCCTTCGCACGCCGGTCTCCTTCGTCGTGGTTCTCGGCATCCTCGTGTTCATCCACGAACTCGGCCATTATCTGGCGGCACGCTGGCGGGGCGTGCATGTCGAGGCGTTCTCGATCGGCTTCGGCTCGTCCATTTTCGGCTGGACGGACCGCCACGGCACGGCGTGGAAGGTCGCCTGGATTCCGCTCGGCGGCTACGTGAAGCTGCACGGGCAGGAACGCGCGGAGGAGGCGTCGGACGCCACCCGGGCGAGCTGGATTCCCGGCCGCACCTTCCATGAGAAATCGGTGCTCTCGCGCGCCATCATCATTGCCGCCGGGCCGGTCGCCAATTTCGTGCTCGCGGCGGTGCTGTTCATCGGCCTGTTCGCGGTGATGGGCCAGCCGGTGGCCGGTTCGGATGCGGCACCGGTGGTGGGCGAGGTGGTCGCCGGCACGCCCGCGGCGCTGGGCGGGCTCCAGCCCGGCGACGTGGTAAGCGCCATCGGCGCCGAGAAGGTGACGCGCTTCGCGGACATCCAGCGCATCGTCTCCACCCATCCGGGCGACCGCCTGACCCTGCACATCATGCGCGCCGGGCAGGCGCGGGACGTGACGGTGACGGCCGAGTCCCAGAATGACGGCCACGGCCACGTCACCGGGCTGCTGGGCATCCGCGGCGGGGCGGAATCGTTCAGGAAGATGTCGGTCTTCGCCGCGGTGCCGGCCGGGCTGGCGCAGACCTGGCTGGTCGGCGAGCAGACGCTGGCCGGGGTGTGGGAGATGATGACCCGCCATGGCGGGACGGCGCAGCTCGGCGGGCCGGTGCGAATCGCCGAGCTTTCCGGGCAGGTCGCGGCCCTCGGCCTGGCCAGCCTCGTCTCGTTCATCGCCGTCCTGTCGGTCAATCTCGGCCTGATCAACCTGTTCCCGATCCCGGTGCTCGATGGCGGGCACCTGATGTTCCTGCTCGCCGAGGCGCTGCGCGGGCGGCCGCTGCCGATTCGCGCCCAGGAATACGGCTTCCGGGCCGGATTCGCGCTGCTCATCGGGCTGTTCGTCTTCGCCACCTGGAACGATCTGGCCCATATCGGCCTGTTCCGCTGGGTTGCCGGCCTCCTCGGCTGATCCGCGGCATCGCCGCGCGCGGCGCGGGTAGCGCGGCGCGCGAGGCGCCGCTATTGTGCGGCCCGCCCGTGGCCAGCCAGCTCGATTGGTGAGCTGGTGCCATGGGCGGCACGCCGCCGCTCCGTTCGACGCAGCGCTGTTGACGCAGATCTAGGGGGATCGCTTTTGTTTCGCACTCGCGCGGCGTTGCTCGCACTGGCCTGTCTGGCCGGCGCCTTTCTTCCCGTGACATCCGACGCCCAGACCGCCCCCGCCAGCGCGCCCGCGCGCCCCGCGGCCCCCGTGCGTCCGGTGGCGGCACGGCCGGCGCCGGGTGGGGTCATCGGCAGCATCCGCGTGCAGGGCAATGAGCGCATCGAGGCCGCGACCGTACGCTCCTACATGCTGGTCCAGCCCGGCGACCCGTTCGACTCCGGCCAGATCGACCGCAGCCTCAAGACCCTCTACGCCACCGGCCTGTTCAGCGACGTCAAGCTGAGCCGCGCGGGCGACGTCCTGGTGGTGCAGGTCGTCGAGAACCCGATCGTCAACCGCATCGCCTTCGAGGGGAACCACAAGCTCGTCGACTCCACGCTGCGTCCTGAGGTCCAGCTTCTGCCGCGCGCCGTGTTCACCCCCGCCGCCGCCCGCGCCGACCGCCAGCGCCTGCTCGACCTCTATGCGCGGCGCGGCTATTTCGCCGCCTCGATCGAGCCGAAGATCATCAAGCTCGACCAGAACCGCGTCGATGTCGTCTTCGAGATCAACGAGGGGCGCGAGACGCTGGTCAGCCGCATCGTCTTCGTCGGCAACCACGCCTTCGGCTCGGGCCGCCTCGGCGAGATCATCAACACCCGCCAGACCGCCTGGTGGCGCTTCCTGTCCACCAGCGACAGCTACGACCCGGACCGCGTCAACGCCGACAAGGAGGCGCTGCGCAAATTCTATCTGCGCAAGGGCTATGCCGATTTCGAGGTGGTCAGCGCCAATGCCGAGCTGGCGCCGGATAAATCGGCCTTCTTCCTGACCTACACGCTGCACGAGGGCGCGCGCTACAAGATCGCCAAGGTCGATATCAACGCCTCGCTGAAGAACGTCGACAAGAAGACGCTGCTGCCGCTGCTCGAGCTTGCGCCCGGGGATTGGTACGATGGCGACGCGGTCGAACGCACCGTGCAGGCGCTGACCGACACGCTCCAGAATCACGGCTTCGCCTTCGTCGAGGTGAAGCCGATGGTGACGCGCGACACCAAGAAGCACACCATCGACCTGGTGTTCGACATCGGCCAGGGTCCGCGCGTCTATATCGAGCGCATCGACATCGTCGGCAACGAGCGCACCCAGGACAAGGTGATCCGCCGCGAGTTCCGCGTCGCCGAGGGCGACCCGTTCAACGCCGCCCTGATCCGGCTGAGCCGCCAGCGGCTGCAGGACCTCGACTACTTCGCCAATGTCGGCATCGAGGCCACGCCCGGCTCGGCGCCGGACAAGACCATCCTGACCACCACCATCCAGGAGAAGGCGACCGGCGAGCTGACATTGGGCGGCGGCTATTCGACCGATCTCGGGGCGCTGGCCAATGTGGGCCTGCGCGAGCGCAACGTCATCGGCACCGGCATCGATGCCGGCATCAACGCCACGCTGGCGCAGAAGCAGAGCCAGATCGATCTCGCGATCACCGATCCCTATTTCCTGGATCGCAACATCCTGGCCGGCATCGACCTCTTCCGCACCCAGACCAACAACCTCGACACGGCGCAGTACAACGAGCGCCGGTTCGGCTTCACCGCCAATCTCGGCTATCAGTTCACCGAGCATCTGCGCCAGGCCTGGGGCTACACGCTGGCGCAGCGCAATGTCTACAACGTGCAGTCCGGCGCCAGCATCTACGTGCAGGACGAGGCCGGGCAGAGCCTGCTCTCCCAGCTCAGCCAGACCTTCACGGTGGATTACCGCGACAGCAAGCTCGACGCGCACAAGGGCTTCGTCATCCGCCTCGGCTCGGATTTCGCGGGGCTTGGCGGCGATGCCCGCTTCGTGCGCGCCAAGGTGGACGGCACCTACTACGTGCCGCTCGACAATTTCACCGGCAATTCGGACTGGGGCATCGCGGTGTCGGCCGGCGCCGGCTACCTGTTCAATCTCGGCCACACCGAGCACATCATCGACCGCTTCTTCCTCGGCGGCGAGAACCTGCGCGGCTTTGCCTCGGGCGGTGTCGGCCCGCACGCCATCGTCGGCGGCGACGCCCTCGGCGGGCGGCTTTTGTGGACGCAATCGACCGAACTGCGCTTCCCGCTGCCGATCTCGCCCGATCTCGGCCTGACCGGGCGCGCCTTCGTCGATGTCGGCTCGCTCTCGCAGGTCAACCGGCTGGCGTTGCACGGCGTGCCCGTGGCCATCGTCGACGATGCCGCCCCGCGCGTCGGCGCCGGCGTCGGCGTTTCCTGGAAGACCCCGTTCGGCCTGATCAACATCGATCTCGGCGTGCCGGTGATCAAGAAGGCCTACGACCAGACACAGATTTTCCGCTTCGGCTTCGGCACAAGGTTCTGACAGACATGACTCGCATGAAGATGATCGCCGCCCTGCTCTTGGCGGCCACCCTGGCGGCTGCCGGCCCGGCGGCGGCGCAGAACAAGGATTTCTTCGTCCCCGGCAAGCCGGCCGCCCCGGCGCCGCACCCGGTGGCCCGCCCGACCCCGCCGCCCAGCGCGCCGGGGCCGGGTGCCGCGCAGCAGGCCCCGCCGCCCATTCCGATGCCCCCGGTCCCCGAACTGCCGGCGCTGCCCAAGGGCGCCGCGCCGCCGGCCGCCGTGGTCGGCGTGATCGACGTGCCCGAGGTGATGCGCGCCTCCACCGCCGCCCAGCAGGTCGATCGGGTGATCAGCGAGCGGCGCCAGAAGCTGAGCGACGACGCGCAGAAGGAGCAGGGCACCTGGCGCGAGATGCAGCAGACGCTCACCAACGAGCGCGCCAAGCTGTCGCCGGCCCAGATCCGCGCCAAGGAGCAGGAGCTTCAGGACCGCATCACCAAGGCGCAGATCGAGTTCCGTAAGCGCAACGAAATTATCCAGGAAGCGGCGCAGGTCGGCCTCAACCAGATCCAGGCGACGCTGATCGCGGTCATCCGCCAGGTCGCCGAGAGCCGCGGCATGAATCTCGTGCTGCACCGCGCGCAGGTGGCGCTGAACATCAACGAGTTCGATGTCACCCAGCAGGTGCTGACCGAGCTCAACACCATCCTGCCGTCGGTGGTGGTGCCGCCCGAGGGGGTCTC